>CBFGNP010000555.1:0-3736 GCA_965650095.1 uncultured Pedobacter sp.
TGTTTTTACGGTCATTCAAATCCGGGAGATAATTGCCCCACATCCATTTCATTAATGGTGTGGTCAAAAATCTTTCCTGCGCAAACTTTTGATAAGAATCACGGCTAAAATCAGCGTCCGTAACCGGCCATAATAATACCTGTTGAAGTAATTTCGGTCCTTTTTTATCTTTGGCCATTAAAGCAACTACTGCAGCCATATTTCCACCAACACTATTTCCCGCAACAGCTATTCTGGTTCCGTCCACACCAATATCCTTTCCATTTTCGACAACCCATTTGGTCGCAGCATAGGCCTGATTAATGGCAACCGGGAATTGCGCTTCCGGTGAAGGGGTATAGTCCGGGAAAACAGCCACAGCTCCACTATTTACAACCAAATCTGTTACTAATCTTTTGTGAGTGGGGTAGTCGCCCAATACCCAGCCACCGCCATGGAAAAACATAAATACCGGCAGTTCTCTTTTGCTCCTTTGGGCTTTACAATATGGAGGTGGATAGTTTGTCCATCCTGGCTAATTGTTTTCTCAGATTCTTCGATGTTAGAATAATCATAGTCAACTGATTTTTGTGCGTTGACCAAAACTAATCTGGCTTCTTTAGGTTCCATTTGTTCTAGTGGAGTTCCATCACCACTGTTCAATGCTTTCAAAAATGCCCGGATTTCTTTGGAAATATTAGGATCCTGAGCTGCTGGTGTGCCAATGTGTTGTGTCATAGTGTTAAATTTAAAGTAAATGTTCTGATCGTTGAACTAGTAATTCCTAAATAAGTTTTCTTTGTTAGAAGATACGATGCTTAAGCTATATAACTTACTGGAAGATTTTGTTCTACCAATAAAAAATATAAACATGCAGGGGCTTAAATTGTTTAATTGTAAACTAAAATGAAGAAACATGGGAAATCTAAATAATGTTGACAAGCAGAATGAGAAGTTACATCCAAAACCGACTGATGACCCAGGTGAAGGGATTGAAACGGTAACACCAGAGCCCAAAAAAGAGAGTCCGCCAAATGATAAAGGCAATCCACCGGAAGATAACAAAGGATCGGGCCGTATTGACATTGAAACGGTTACCCCAGATGAATAACACCTTAATCCAACATTAATAGGCAAGTAAACGGCCACAGGCAATAATCGCTATCCAGACAATAATAGAAACAAGGGCCGATATGTTGGAAGACAAAAGGACTTTACCCTGAACTTTCGAATGGATTTGATATTTGAAAATCCAGTTGTGAAAGACCAATGCGTTCAATGCGGCTAGTATCAAAAGAAACATCTTTAACCAAAAGGTCGGGTCTGTTCCCAAGCTTTCTGAATTCGTTATAAATAATAATATCCCAGACGGAACGATGAGTAATAAACCTCTTTGCGACCAGGGGAGCAAATGACCTGACAGATCGCTTATGGAAAGATTTTTGGCGAATCCCAAAAGGCGCAGGTCGAACATAAAAGCTGCACCCACCAGCATCACAATCCCAATAAGGTGTACAATTTCCAAAGCAGGATATAACCATAAAGATTGTCGGATACCGGATGCCCAGCTTGTATTTTCCAGCCAATGAAGAATCTCAGATACAGATAACCGCACTTTTTAACGCAATTCGTACTTTACGTTGTCGACAAATATACGTTCAGCACGCATCTCCGCTTTTTTTGTTTTATGTGGATAGGCCACTAACCTTACTGCTGTACCCTTCTTAATCATATCTGCAGTTAACCCACGTGCTGTCATCCGGCTGGTGGGTGCCAGATAAACAGTCCAGATTTGCTTTTTGTATTCTACTTTTAGCAACGCGTGCGGGTTCTCATAAACTGACTCTTCAATTGTGGTTTTAAGATCCATTACTTTTTTTTGGTCATAATCAGCCCAGCCGTGATGAAAAGCGGTGAACGAAAGGCAAAGCAGAGACACAATTACCAGCGAAATGTTTTTTAGAGAGTTCATAACTTTCAGATTTAATGAAAATAAACTTATGATGTTCAGGTATTTCAATTGATTATCTATCAATCTGTTGCCTAATAACAGTCCTTGGTTAATATTGTTTTTTAGTGGTAACCCGATTAAGTTTTTTGTGGAGGTATTAACCTTTAAAACTTCCTAGAAGTTAATAACTGCCCCTCCATCAACCGGTAGTAAAACACCCGTAATGTACCTCGCCGCATCTGAAGATAAAAATACTGTTGCATGGCCGATATCTGCCGGAGTACCGAAACCCGGCATGGCAATCCGGTTAACAATTTTTTCTTTTCTTGCAGCATCTGCGTTTATTGCATTGAAAAACATAGGAGACTCAATCCAACCCGGTGCTATGGTATTGATACGCACATTATACTTTGAATATTCAGTGACAAGACCATTCATCAAACCGGTAAGTGCAGACTTTGAGGTTCCATAAGCAATTACTTTGTCCACCCCAAAAATACCCGCCATTGACCCGATCAAAATAATTGAACCACTCTTCCGCTGGATCATCTGACTGGCACAAGCCCTGGTCAAAGCAAATACGGATAGAAGATTGGTATTTAAGATGCGCTCAAACTCATCGTCGCTGGTTTCCTGTGCATCCTTTTTCAAATGTACACCGGCATTGTTAACCAGGATGTCAATAGGTCCGAACTTTTCCGTTATCGAGGAGACTAAAGAAGGGATCTTGCCTTTATCGGTGATATCAAATACCATGTAATTTGCCTGATCACCTAGTTCTGCCACCGCTTGTCGCAGCACATCTTCTCTTCTTCCTGTAAGGACAACACTTGCTCCCGCTTCAATAAGCGCTCTACTTATTCCTAAGCCTATACCGGTACCTCCACCTGTTACCAGGGCCAATTTTCCCGATAATGAAAACACCTCTGAACCCATATTATAGCCGTATTTCTGTTAAACAATCGTCCAAAAAGCTAAAGCCCCAGCCAGGTCCTTCGTGCGGGAAGGCAAAGCCATCTTTCACGAGCATGGGCTGGTCAATAAGCGGGTCAATCCAGTCGAAGGATTCCACCCCAACACCATTCGGGATAGAGCAAACTAAAGGAACATCATAATCTTTATAATAGTGTGGAAGCACCGGAATGTGATAGCTGTTGGCCAGCGCCGCACTTTCCCGCCAGGCTTCAACGCTGCCAATTCGTAGCAGATCCGGTTGCCAGATGTCTACTGACCGCCCCTCAAGTAATTGTAATAAGGAACTGGTATCATACTCGCGCTCCCCCATAGCCAAAGATATTCCGGTTTGCTGTTTCAGGCTTTTGTAACCATCAAAATCCTGATGGTTCAGCGGTTCTTCAAACCAAAAAATGGTCAATTCCTGGGCTGCCCTGGCAAGCTGGATTGCCGATGGCAAGGTCATCCCCTGATTGGCATCCATCATGATGTTAACTTCATTTCCAACAGCATCCCGAACCAATTTCAGGCGTTCAAGATCCGTTCGCCAATCCGCTGAGCCAACTTTTATTTTAACAGCTTTAAAGCCTCTGCTCACGTAGTCAGACACCTCTTCAATCAGCTCGTCAATTGAGTAAGAGATCCAGCCACCGCTACCATAAATGGCACATTTATCCTTGTAAGTTCCCAATAACTTGCCAACAGGCTGGTTCAGGTACTTTCCCCATGCATCCCACATGGCTATATTAATGGCTGCCTGGGCCCAGCGGTTTATCCCCTGATTTCCAAAATATTCAGACAGCTCATCAAGTTTTGTGGAAACACGGCCCATTTCGTTTGCTGCGAAGCCTT
>CBFGNP010000556.1:0-3733 GCA_965650095.1 uncultured Pedobacter sp.
CAACCATAAGCATATCTCGACCAGACACCTGCCTGAACTATGGAAAAGGAAAGATGAATGGTATAATTTCAGGACAGTTTATGATAAGATTAATGTCCTCATTGTTATGGATGAGAAGAGCTACGATGCGGGCAAAAATAAAATGGGCGAGAACCATCCTATAGCCTGGTATCATTCATATGATGGAGGACGCGCATTTTACACAGGACTGGGACATACGGAAGAATCCTTTTCAGAACCCCTGTTTCTGCAACATTTATTGGGCGGCATCAAATATGCCATGGGCCGGAAAAAATAACCTTAAATAAAAAAACATATGTCTCACATCCACACCACCAAACTATTCTGGGCAAGTTGCCTGGCCTTGCTGGTTACCTCACTTTCATTTGGCATACGAGCCGGAATGATGAACCAGCTGGCTGCTGATTTTCAGTTGACCGCATCCGAACTGGGTACCATTACCGCAACAGCCTTCTGGGGTTTTCCCCTGGCTATAGTGATCGGCGGATTTATTGTCGACCTCATCGGGATGAAGCGCCTGCTCGTAATGGCCTTTATTTTTCACCTTTCGGGAATTGCACTGACGATCTTTGCCCAGGGTTACTGGACCTTATTCTTTTCTACACTGCTTATTGGTATAGCCAATGGAACTGTAGAAGCTGCTTGCAACCCATTGATTGCAACCTTGTATCCGGAGAACAAAACCACTCGCCTCAATTATTTCCACCTCTGGTTTCCCGGAGGAATCGTAATCGGCACTTTACTCGTAACCCTCTTCCTCCATTTAAACCTTGGCTGGCAAATTCAGGTTGCAATGATGCTGATCCCTACTCTCGTATACGGTTACCTATTTTCCAGACTCGACTTTCCGGTTACAGAACGTGTCTCATCAGGATATACCAGCACTGATATGTATAAGGCAGTGGCATCACCCCTGTTCATCTTTATGTTCATCTGTATGTTTGGAACAGCGATCACAGAATTGTTCACCGGGCAATGGATCGGCTTACTGCTTAAAAACGTAACAGACAATGCCATCTTATTACTTACACTCACTACTGGAATTATGGTCATTGGCCGTGGTTTGGCCGAGCCAGTAGTACATCGCCTTGCACCACAGGGTGTACTGTTACTTTCAGCCATATTTGCTGCTGCCGGACTTTACCTGCTGGGCACCTTAAGTGGTAATGCGATATTTTTTGCGGCAGTTATTTTCGGCATCGGTGTTTGCTATTTCTGGCCTACCATGATTGGCTTTGTGGCTGAAAACATTCCCAAATCCGGCGCACTAGGATTAAACCTGATGGGTGGAGCGGGGATGTTTGCCGTTTCTGTGTACACCATATTTATGGGAAGCTTTTACGATCAGCTGATTGTTAAGCACCTGCCGGCAGGCTCGACATTGGAAAGCTATGCTGCAGCTGCCGAAAACACTGTTTCAGCCACTGCGCTGACTAATGCTAAAAACCTGGCCGGTCCGGAAGTGTTACAAGCTACACTGGTTATTCCGATGGTGCTGATCGTTGCATTTGGCGCTCTGGTTATTTATATGCGGTCAAAGAACAAACAGCTGAATCCGCAGCCCATAACCGAACCATTGAGTTAATGGTGTCTTTCGAATCCATTTTCACCCCAAGCCTGTTGTTAAAACAACAGGCTTTTTGCATTCATCAACTTTGCTACACATTTTCCTGTCCCTGCAGCTATAAGCCACTTACTACCAGATACCCTTATCTGGTAGTTGTTTTTAAAAATGCCGATCTACCGGAGGAATCAATCAGGAATAAAATATTAATCTTGCATTTTAGCGGATAAAGCGAATATATTAATGCTTTATTAGTGTTTTATTAATTGGTCACAGCGTAATTTATGAAAGATTTAACGCATGCCTATGCGATGATCTGACTAAATAACCAATTGATAAATCCAAAAACCAAATGATGTATGATGACAAACCATTACTTATTTCACCCAACCAATTCAGCTTATTTATACCGGGCTAACCTATAGCCGATAAATGAATAGGACCAGTTATAACAGGCCATTGGCAAATGAAACCAATCACCATATCCTGTTTTTAAACCAAGTATAAACCAAAATTTCATGAGTATTATTAAACGATTAAAATATCAACTGATATTCATCCTAACCTTGTTCTTTGGAATCGCTCAGGGTCAGAACAAGCAACTGAATATTCAAGGTACTGTGCTGGACAATACGAACCAGCCTATTGTAGGTGCGTCAGTTAATATAATAGGCGCAGCCAATTCAAAAGGGACCTTAACAGACCAGAATGGAAAATTTAAAATTACAGCTACTGTTAATGCAACTTTAAGGATCAGTTATATGGGTTTTGTCACCCAGCTGATCATCGTCAAATCAGATGCAGAATTAAAAGTTGTCTTGCTGGACGATTTAAAAAGTTTGAGTGAAGTAGTTGTTACTGCAATGGGTATCAAACAGGAAGCTAAATCACTGGCTTACGCCCGTCAGCGTATTGATGTATCCTCATTAACAGAAGCCAGGGGAAGCAGTCTGATGGACATGCTGTCCGGTAAAGCTGCAGGTATGCAGATCATCTCAGGTGGTGGTCCCGGCGCTTCTACCCGTGTAGTATTAAGGGGTAACAACTCGCTGACCGGTAACAACCAGCCTTTATTTGTAATTGACGGGATCCCTGTATTGAACAATTCCGGAGAAAGCGGCGATCTGGACTTTGGTAGCCCGGTGAACAGCATCAACCCGGATGAAATTGAAAACCTGGAGATCTTAAAAGGTGCAAACGCAGCAGCGCTGTACGGATCGGATGCAGCAAATGGCGTGGTATTGATCACCACTAAAAAGGCTGGACGAAAACAAGGACTGGGAATCAACTACGGATTTAACGTGATGTTAGGTAATCTATACAATTTCCCTACGCTGCAAAATATCTACGGGGCCGGTCAGAACAACCAGTTTAAAAGAGAAGGGATAAACTATTATGGAAATGCCAATAATGGGGTAAGCTTTAATCCCGACCTGCCGTATGGGATATGGAGTCCGAATATGGGTAACCAGGATCAGCGTTCATGGGGTATGCCGATGCTGGGATTTCAGGTTGTTGGAAGAGATGGCCAGGTAAAAGACTATATCCCCCGGCCAGGAACAATCGAAAGCATGTACAAAACCTCTAATACCATTACCAATAGTTTTGCGATTGATAAGCTGACCGATGCCATGAGCTTCAGGTTCTCTTATACGGGACAAAAAGCGGACGACATCCTGGAAAAATTCAACTTATTTGACAGGCACAACTTCAGTCTGCGAAGTACGGCCAAGGTTACAGACTACCTGGATCTGGATGCCAATATCAGGTATACGTACGAGAATATGGACAACCGTGGATTCCGTAACAGTTCGAACAGGAACCCTTTGTATGTTATTGCCAACCTGCCGAGGGATGCTTCTTATGAGGAATTGGTACCCTGGAAACAAAACGGTGGTACGCCATTTAACTTTAATGGATTTACCAACCCTTACTGGTTGCTAAATGAGACCAAAAACCAGGACAACAAAAACCTGCTGAATGCAAACCTTACGGCCAACATCAGGCTGAACAATTTACTGAGGTTGAGGGTCCGTGCGGCAACAGATCTTCAGCAATCGAAAGGCTGGGATTTCACCAATCTGTATACCCCTTTTGATATTGATGGGGAGTATTTTAAATGGAACAGGTTGTGGACCAACAACAACT
>CBFGNP010000557.1:0-3728 GCA_965650095.1 uncultured Pedobacter sp.
ATTCCTTCATCCAGGGTAGGCTTATTGGGTCCACCAATGATTTCAAACAAGGCCTTGTCTGAAGCAAAGCCTTCAATATCGAATGGCTCCCATAATCTCCCGTCGGGACATCTTGCATCCTGTACGGTAAAATTGGCTATGGAGGACACTGCTCCAAGAACCATAAAAAGATTGTCTGTCCATTTTAATTGCTGTGTTCCCTTGCTATACCTAACGGCATATACATCAACAGCGGGCAATCCCGTTATGCTCATTGCATTTTTGATAAGGGGTGAGTTATTTACCACTCCAGTTCCAAAATCAATTGCATTTAATGAGGATGATTTTAGCACAGCTGCCGAGTCTCTGAAAATTCCGATCAGCACATAACAAGAGCTGCTGGTCCTGAACTTTAAGGTCCCTGTTTTAACCACGCCTTTAGTTAACGGTAGTTTGACTGCTTCCAAGCCCTCGACCTGCTTACTGATGTTTGCGATGCTATTTTTAGCACCGGAAAAAACGTTTACGAATTTTGATAGTTTTACAGTAGCATAGTCCTTTCCAATTAATTGGTACAGGGAATTTTGAGCATGAACAAGTTCTACACACAGTGAGGACAGGAATACAAACAGCAATAAAGTTCGGAAGATGGGCTTAAAAACATTTTTCATCAGTGTATATTTTTTCAACGATAATGAAGCTATGACGAGCAATATTCATTGAGGTTTTGAGCGTTTGCTTCTCCAGGCTTCATTGAAGTTCAATTTTAAGGGTCTCGTTTGACGTAGAATAAAAAGGCTGCACCTTTCGGTGACAGCCTTGGTAAACACACACAATAACTAATTTAACGTTGCATCTTTACATCAATGTTCATAAAGACCGTATTTTTTACGTTGGTGGGTTCAATTGAGTTCACGTAAATGGCACCGTATTTACCCTCTGGAGTTAGAAAGTAAAACAAACTGCCGCCCGTCAAACCCGTACTTGTACGCGTTGCTGTAGGTTTGGCACTTTTGGCAGCCGACATAATCTTATCGCCCGTTCTCAAATTTAAAAATGCGCTGGATTGTCCGGTTTTAGGTGCAGAAAACTTGGTTCCCCTTTTCGTCCAGCTGCTGATATCGTAGGCTGTAAATGGCAACGGATTTGAAGCCAGTGAATATACATCATATTTATAGCCGATGAGATCTCCGGTTTTGGCATCAAATGCCGGGACTCTAAACAACCCCATGTCAATTTTAGCCGAGTTGGCGGCTCCATTGCCGTAATTAAACAGCTCACCGGTAGAAAGTGCAAAATAGCAGTCGTTTACTTTTTCCAGGGTATCTGGCATTTTAAGTTCCCGGCCTGCCCAATAATTATAATCGGACTTCACATCCAGGGTAATGGTTTTATAGCCATCGCCAAGATACACTCCTCCTTTATCCAAGGCCCAGATGCGGTAAGAAACTTTCCCTACCCTTGTGTCCATTTTCAATTTCACCACACCAGAATAACTCCTGCGCTGGCTGTCGTCTAAGAAAATCTTAGTTGGAATGGCAGCAGAAGTCTCAAAAATTGCAACGGCATACATGTCTTTGTTGGCCGACTCAATGGTATATTCCAGGTACACGCTATCACCAGGGTTCACTTCTTTATAGTCGGTAACGGCATAAGGACTATTAGCGTGATATGTAACCTTGACATCATCAAACATGTTAAAAATATTGCTGGTTTCCTTTTTACAGGAACCAAAGATTACGGTCATGACTATAGCAAAGGCCGCATATTTATTAATTAGTTTCATCATCATTTTTTTTAATGTTATGACTGAATAATTATCTACAATGGATCAAATGTTCCCCCATCCCAACCAATCGTTTGCTCCAATAAAGGACTTGAATTCATAAAGGTAGAAGGCAATGCATAAAAATAATAGGTATCCTGAACATTAAATGCTACAGAACCGGCGTTTTTCTCTGTCGTTTTAAAGTATTTATTGAAAGTTGCTTTATCATTAATATCAATACTTTCCCTGAACATAAGACCCGTTGAAGGATTGATAGCCTCCAATTCGTCTTTTAGAGCAGTAGACTTAACTTCCCACTCCAAACGCGTCAGATTTCCTGAAAGTTCATGGAAGGTACGTGTTCTCCTTAAATCATATCCACGTTTACCTTCAAAGGCGAATTCAATTTCTCTTTCGTTCAAGATCAATTCACTCATTTCAGCGGTGTTACCTGCAAGGTCAAGCCCGTAGTTTTTAGCACCTTGCACAATTCCAGCTCGTACACGGATCTTTTTAACCAGTTCTTTTGCTTCGGCGAGATTTCCGATCGCATTGGCACACTCTGCATAGTTCATAATCACCTCTGCGAAACGCAACTCAATCCAGTCCATTCCGTTTCCACCAAAGTCATTAGAATAACTCACAGCGCCTTTGGCCAGATCAGGGTTTGCAAAACGTTTCATATAAAATCCCTGAACACTTGTCGACCCTTCGGATGGATTGCCATTGTAGTTCCACTGCCTCCGCGTTGCATTTCCGCTAAGCTTCCAGCGGCTACCATTATAGGCAATAGTAGCTTCAAATCTGGGATCTCTGTTTTGCCAGAACAATACTGGGTCATAAGTAAATGATGAAGCTTCATCTGTAGGCACCCCATCTTTCATAGGATAGGCGTTAACAAGGTTTACCGTTGGAATGAAAGCTGAGGCACCTCCCCCCTCTTGTCCAGGCCTTAATTTCGCCTCAACATTCTGCCCCCTCTTTTGAGCGTTACTTGAATACGACCTCACGATAATAGCTTCCGTATTTGTTGTGCCTTCTTTCAGGAATATATCTGAGTAATTTGCCATTAACACATTTCCCGATGCCAGGCAAATATCGTAAGCTTCTTTGCAAGCCAGGTAAGCAGTTTGCCATCTTGCAGCATCATAAGGGTGCGCCGGATCATTAACGGGATTAAACTGTGGGCTGGCCCAATACAGTAGCGCTCGACCTTTCAGAGCAGCAGCAGCCTGTCGGGTAAACTTACCTCTTTCTGTAGCGTCGTTCCAGGTTACCCCATTTAACAATGTCATAGCGGAATCAAGGTCATTTACAATTGACTCAAAACAGGCTGCAGCTTTTGCCCTTCCCTCTAATTTAACATTGTCAGGATTCTGTGGCGTTAATACCAACGGTACACCACCATAAAGACGGACCAATTCAAAGTAAGACAAGGCCCTAAGCGCATAAAACTGCCCTCTCAGTTTGTTTTTGACCAGTTGGCTCAAATTTCCGCCAGGAATTTCACTTAGGGCGGTATTACAACGCGCAATGTCGAAGTATCTGTTATCTCCTTTTGTGCCCTGGTATTTGGTAGCAATAAACTTAACATCATTAGAAGCCAATAAACCATTGACCCCGATCGCTTTTCTCATGAGGGCATCCGATGCGCTATAACGGTCTTCATCACTTGCGTAGATGACGTTATTAGCTCCATACTCGTAAGGGAATTCTGGCATAACCACATCATACGTATCGTTTAAGAGAAATTGTATGGCACCTTCATTGTCCCATATCTGAGAGTCGAGTGCATTCCTGTCTTTCAGGTCAAAGAAATCTTTTTTACAACCTGTAAATACAGCGATTAACGAAATAGTTGCAGCTATTGTTAATGCTTTTTTATATTGATATTTCATTTTTCCGGTTTTAAAATTTGTTACCATTACAAACTTACATTCAGACCTAAAGAAATTGTTCTTAATGTTGGGTAGTCATATAT
>CBFGNP010000558.1:0-3691 GCA_965650095.1 uncultured Pedobacter sp.
CTTAAAGAAAAGAACGAGATGAATACTGTAATTCAATATATCGTAATGATTGTAGTGGTGTTATTTGTTTTAACTACCATTGCCGCCTGGCTGATCTGGCTGGAAAGGCGGATGCTGGCCGTTTGGCAGGACAGGTATGGTCCAAATCGTGCCGGGCCCTTTGGGCTGTTCATTGTGGTAGCCGATACCATTAAGCTGTTTTTTAAGGAGGACTGGATTCCACCCTTCGCAGATAAGACCATATTTGTGTTGGCACCAGCTATTGTCGCCGCTACAGTGCTAATGAGTTTTGCGGTTATTCCTTATGCCCCGGGCATTCTTATTGCCGATCTGAATATAGGCCTGCTTTTCTTCCTGGCCATGTCATCTCTGGGAGTTTACAGTATTGTGCTCGGTGGATGGGCATCTAACAGCAAATATTCCCTTTTAGGAGCATTGCGTGGTGCTTCGCAAATGATCAGTTACGAAGTATTTATGGGACTCTCTCTGATGGGGGTAGTGATGATCTCCGGGTCTTTCAGATTTTCCGACATCATCATGGCGCAAAAGGATTGCTGGTTTATCGTTACCCAACCCGCAGGATTTGTCGTCTTTATGATTGCTGGCCTTGCTGAAACGCACCGGCTGCCTTTTGACATTCCGGAAGCAGAGAGTGAGCTGGTGGCCGGTTTCCACTCGGAATATTCGGGCATGAAATTCGGGATGTTCTTTATCGGCGAGTATCTGGGAATTATCCTCATTTCAGCGATGGTAGTCACCTTATTTTTTGGAGGCTGGTTGGGTCCCGCCTTTCTCCCTCCTCTGGTTTGGTTTATACTTAAAACTTTTGTTTTCATCTTGTTTTTCATTTTACTGCGGGCTTCACTGCCCAGACCCAGGTATGATCAGCTGATGGAATATGGCTGGAAAATATTACTCCCTGTGGCTTTGTTGAACTTACTGATAACCGGGGCTATTGTGTTGATGATAAGTAAATGACGACCTCCTGCGGAGGCCATTAATATATATAAAAAAGGAAATCATGATCAGTCTGCTAAGAACAATAGGGCTCACTTTTCTGCACCTGTTCAGAAAAAGAGAAACGATACAGTATCCTGAAGAAAAAGTCCAGCTTCATCCACGTTGGCGTGGACGAATTGTCCTGACCAAGGATCCGGATATGGGCGAACGCTGTGTAGGCTGTTATTTGTGCGCTGCTGCCTGTCCGGTGGATTGCATTTCATTACAGGCTACTGAAGACGCGCATGGCAGAAGGTACCCTGAGTTCTTTCGCATTAATTTTTCTCGTTGCATCTTTTGCGGCTATTGTGAAGAAGCCTGCCCTACCTATGCCATCCAACTGATTCCAGATTTTGAGATGGCAGAATACAAGCGGCAGGATCTGGTTTATGAAAAAGAAGATCTATTGATCGATAGCCAGGGGAAATATCCCGGTTATAATTACTATAAGGTGGCCGGACTGGATGCCGGTGTAAAGGGAAAAGGTGAAGGCGATAATGAGGAGCCGCCTGTTGACATACACAGTTTATTACCCTAAAAATGGATAGAATATTTTATATCACCGCTTTTGTTACCCTGTTTTCAACAGTCATGGTCATTACCAGGCATAATCCGGTACATGCCTTATTATACCTCGTTATTTCGCTTTTATCCTTGTCGGTGATCTTTTTCTTACTGGGCGCACCTTTTGCCGCATTGCTGGAAATCATCATCTATGCCGGAGCAATTATGGTGCTTTTCATTTTTGTAATCATGCTTTTAAACCTGGGGAAGGAAACCGCCAAACAAGAGAAAGAATGGCTTAAACCCAGGATATGGATCGGTCCAACCATCTTGTCAGCCGTCCTTTTCGCTGAGCTGTGTTTCCTGATCAGTCTGCCTGATGAAACCTGGTACGATCCACAAACGGTCGATTCAAAAGCAGTCGCCCTATCATTATTCAGGCCATACCTTATCGGCGTAGAGCTGGTTGCCATGCTATTAATGGCCGGCGTAGTCGGAGCGGCACATATAGGACAACATAAAAAAATAACATTTCACCGGTTTTTAAAAGAGGAGGAACTATCATGAAACCAGCTATATCTATAGAAATGGTGCTGTTACTGGCTGCTTTGCTTTTCGTACTGGGCATTATCGGGGTCATTATCCGCAAGAACATCATTTTTATGCTGCTCTCTGTAGAAGTGATGTTAAATGCTTCCGGGTTAGCCTTTATTGCCGCCGGATCACACTGGAAACAACCCGATGGACAGGTGATGTTTATCTTTATCCTGGCAATGGCCGCGGCCGAGGTTTCTGTTGGACTGGCCCTGATCCTCCAAATCTACCACCAGCATAAATCACTTGATATGGACGCTTTAAAAGAAATGAAAGGATAATTATGGATAACCTGTTGTGGCTCATACCTGCTTTCCCCCTTGCCGGATTTTTGATACTGGCATTGTCAGGCAAGCGTATGCCTCCTGTCTGGGTGGCCATAATTGGTGTATCAGGTGTAAGCCTTTCCGCAATAATAATGATCATCATCGGCATCAATTTTCTCTATCTCCCTCCTGCCAACGGGCACTATGCTCTAACCTTATGGACCTGGATAGAGGTGGATAACTTTAATCCCCGGATCACACTGTACTTAGATGCATTATCACTCGTCTTTGTGTTTGTCATTACCTTTATCGGCGCGCTCATACACATTTACTCCGTAGCCTTTATGGCTTCGGACAAAGACTATGCACGGTTTTTTGCCTGTATGAACTTATTTGTATTTTCTATGTTGGTGCTGGTTCTGGCAGACAATTTATTGCTGCTCTACCTCGGATGGGAAGGCGTAGGACTCTGCAGTTATCTCCTTATTGGCTTCTGGTATGAAAATCCAGCTAATGGCTATGCTGCGCGAAAGGCCTTTATCATTACTCGGATCGGTGATACCGCCATGGCCATCGGACTTTTTGTTATCTTTTATAAGTTTGGCACCCTTCTGATCCCTGAAATCTTGGCGAAAGCACCTTTCCTATGGTCACCAGGCGCCTCCATTGCAACGCTCACTGCCCTCCTGTTACTTGCGGGAAGTGTAGGGAAATCGGCACAGCTTCCCTTGCAGACCTGGCTGCCTGATGCCATGGCCGGCCCATCTCCGGTAAGCGCACTGATCCATGCAGCGACCATGGTGACGGCTGGTGTTTATCTCATTGCCAGAATGCATGTCATCTTTCAGCTATCGCCGGCAGCGCAGTTGATCGTGGCCGCAACCGGGGCTGTAACCTTAATTATTGCAGGCTTTAGTGCGCTTACGCAATATGACATTAAGCGGGTTCTGGCTTATTCTACCATGAGCCAGATCGGCTACATGTTCCTTGCACTTGGATTGGGTGCATGGACAGCAGCAGTTTTTCATTTCATGATCCATGCTTTTTTTAAAGCACTTTTATTTCTTGCTGCCGGCGCAGTAATCGAAGCACTGCATCATGAGCACAATATGTTTAAGATGGGCGGACTAAAAAACAGGCTTCCCATAGTCTTCTGGACCTTCCTTATGGGTGCAGCTGCGCTGACCGCCCTGCCTTTGATCAGCGCCGGTTTTTACAGTAAAGATCAGATCCTATGGTATGCCTGGGCCGGGAAGAACGGCAGTCCTCTATTATGGCTGATCGCCTTTCTTGGTGCCTTCATTACCGCGGCCTACACCACCAGAATG
>CBFGNP010000559.1:0-3691 GCA_965650095.1 uncultured Pedobacter sp.
TGCCACGTGTAACAACAATGTTGATATTGGGATCAGGTTCCAATTTTTTTTTTCTAAGTTTTGATATGAACATATCAAGGCTGCGGCCTACTATAACACCTTCATCCTCCCATATGTCTTTTTGTAGCCTGCTTCGCTCTATGGTTTCGTTTGGAGAAGATGCAAAAATATGCAATACCCGGGGTTTCGGTTCCGGTCAGGTTTATCGCGTTTCCATTTATTATGAGCTTACGGTTCTTTGCATCAAACAACATTGAGAACTTTATTAATGAGCATGAGTATCCAGGGTTTTGAATCGGAATTTTAGTAATATTCGAGATGATAATCCATTTGCAGGTATTTAATCCCGTCTAAAAATTGGGCCGACCGGATAAGGTTACCCTGATCATCGTAATCAAAATCCTGGCGGTATACAATTGGCAGGTTCTTTTCGGTATAAGGTGCGCCGATATTGATAAAGTATTCGCGCGTAAAGCCTCTGGCAGTATTTC
Source organism: uncultured Pedobacter sp. (assembly GCA_965650095.1). Lineage (GTDB taxonomy): Bacteria > Bacteroidota > Bacteroidia > Sphingobacteriales > Sphingobacteriaceae > Pedobacter. The sequence continues at coordinate 492 of CBFGNP010000559.1, forward strand.
CTTTTACATTGATCTGTTTGAGCAGTGGTCCTGAAAATTCGAAACTTACCTCGCGGAACAGGGTATCGCGTACGGCCCTGAAGCTTTTGGTTCTTCCCGCGGCATCATAGGTATAACTGACTTCAGTATCTTTTTTATCTCCGTCTGCATCTGTATAGCGTTCAGTTGCCATCAGCCCGTTTTGATAAGTGTAGTTAAAGCTTTTGGTAACTGCAGTGCCCCAGGATCCGGATTGGTGCTGTTCTTTTTTGATTGGGAGCTGTTCTGCATTGTAAACATATTCGTACCAGATTGTTCCTTCTGGCCTGGTTACCAGTTTCACTACATGGTTACCGGCGTAGATATAGTTTTTTTTTGTGGTGGTAATACCTCTTATCTGCTCAGCCCGTTCAATCAGCTGCTGTTTACTGTTGTATTTAAAGGCTGTCAATGCCCGCGATGTGGTATCACCTTTGGAATTGATTTCGGCACTTTTAGACCATGCTTGTTTACCGTTAGCGTGAAAAGCATGGGTACTTACTGAGGCTGTTTTATCTTTTAAGTAGTTGGTGCGCCATTTGGTAACTTTTCTGTCTTTGCTGGTTTCATATACGGATATGCTTGTCCGTTTTTGATTTGAAAATCTGATTACGCGACTGAGATCGCCCTGAGGATCATAATATTCGATGTTAATGGTATCGGGTTTGTAGCCTGAACTTAAGCTCGATATCAGGAATACCTGTTTTTTGATTTGATGGTTTTTCTTTTTTTTTAGAAAATGTGCCCATTCAGTCGGTTCCTGCTCAATTTTAATACCCAGTTCGGCCTCCTGGGCCAGAGCGGTAAACTGGAAGCTTAGGCATACCAGGATCAGCGTTACAATTTTCATAATGGTTTAAAAAGCTGCAAGATAAATAAAAAGAAGAATTTTCTTTATTGGGTATTCGTGGTGATTGTCAAAATCATACTGAATTTAGAAATTAAATTTCCATATGCCGGTCTAAGTGTTGCTCAGATTAAAATTGGCCTTCCGGGTTAACTGACGGTGCGGCTTTGATTTGTTCGATTCCAGCAGGTCGGAAAGGCAAAACGGAATTGTCGGATGGGCTAGCAGTATCAATGGTTTGGTCAATCTGAACATGATCATTATTCACTACCACAGCTACATCTCCTCCAACCGTATACAGTTGGCTTGCTTTTTTGCAGCTGGAATTGGCAGCAACAAGGTAATAACTTCCTGCTTTGACATCCCTTAGGTTTGGATCGGTAGTAGTAGCTATGAGTTGATCCGATTGATCAAACCATTGATACTGCGTTGCCCCTGATACCTGAATACCTGTTATTGAGCCATTGCTTTGGCCACAGGTAACATTTTGAATTGTCCCCACATCGTTTAATGTGATTCCATTTGGCCAGGCCTGATATCGATGCTTACTCAACTTTGAATACCACTGAGGTTGCATACGGCATTTGGGAAGGGCAGGTTACTACCAGACCATCGGCCTGTTGCTTCCATACTAATTTACCTTTATAACCAAGCAGGCTTATCTTCTTGATTGATTTACCTAAATAGGATTGAGCGCTGCCTAGTGATTTGATCTTCAATTCTGTCCCAGCTTCCGGAGCAGTCATACAGAAAGCATATAGCAAACCATTTTTACCTACGGTGAATCGGAAATCCTGATTATTGAATTTAAATTCGGCATGTCGACGTCCGAGGGCGCCACCTGGAAGCATTTTCAACTTTCCTTTGATCATCTCGCCCTCTCCGGGAATTTTCCATGCCTTGCTCCCATAGACGGCTTCTCCATTACGGCGCATCCATACGCCTACTTCTTTGAGCATTTTTAAGCTTCCTTCATCTAATGAACCATCGGGGAGCAGCGAAACACAGAGGGCGGCATTACCATCTCTTGCAATGGCCTCAATTACGTACCTAATCATCATCCCCGAGTCGTAGGTGAAATTTGGCGCATAGTACCAATCTCCAATCGGTGCTTCTGCAATCCAGGGTTGATTTGTTTTAATTTTTTCTGGAATCGCGAATTCCTCAGTCGTAACTGTGCCGTTGGTTTTATCGCGGAATTTAACAATGCTGAATGTATTAATCTTTCCACGACGTTTGAGTGTTTTATTATAATAGTCGGCCATCACGCTTTGCATTGCATCGGCCTTATAGCCAGTACCGGTACCCTCACCAGTAAAAGGCCCCTGGACGGTGCCATCAGTATAAATAAAATCCGGGTCATAATGTTCCACGACGTCCATCATACGCAAGGCCCAGTTGCTGGTATACCACTTCGCATAGTCCAGATGTTTGCTGAAAATTCCAGGGTCCGGTGGTGACCATGGAGAATGAGATCTTTCTGCTACCCCCTTGTACTCACGTAAATCGATTCCATAAAGCATCCGTGGATCATAACCCTCCCACCACTTTCCTTTCCCGTCGCTAAGGCTTAGGTTTCCATCATAGGAGATTCCTTTTTTGCACCTTCGGTATCACTTCCAAAGGCTGTCTGCCACCACCACCAGGTATATTCATGATGAAAGGTTACTCCGTAACGGATATTGTTTGCCCGGCATGCTTTCGCCCATTCTCCAATCAAGTCCCGTTTAGGGCCAATATTCACTGAATTCCATGGCTGGTAGCGTGAATTCCATAAATCGTAGTTGTCATGATGAACACCCTGTATCATCAGGAACCTGGCTCCGGCATCCTGATATATTTTAGCAAGTTTCGCCGGATCAAGTTTTGTGGGATTCCAGTCACGAAGGATTTCCTTATATCCAAATTCCGAAGGATGTCCATGTTTTTCAAGATGGTTTTTATAAGCCGGAGTACCCGGAGTATACATCTTACGGGCATACCAATCCCCACTTGCACCCGAGGCCTGAGGTCCGAAATGCACCCATATTCCAAATTTGGCCTCCCTCAGCCAGGATTGTTCTCCGGGATAATTGGCCTCGATAGACTCCCAGGTAGGTTTGAAAGGGCCTGCAGCGATGGGTAGGTTCAACCTGACTTCTTCAAAGGATTTTGAATCACCCATCGCTAAACTGTTCACCGGACCACGGGCGGGTACAGGTGGAATGGCGGCAACCGAACTCTGGTTAATAACTTTAGTCTGTGCTTCTGATTGCTGACTAAAACAGCAGAAGAAAGTGATTAGAAAATAGATAGTTCTTTTTGGAATTCTTGTCATCGATCTGAAAATAAAGGT
>CBFGNP010000560.1:0-3668 GCA_965650095.1 uncultured Pedobacter sp.
AGACCGCTGATCTCAGCTTTTCTGTTCATGTCCCAGTAGGGAGCACCCAATCCGCTAAAAGCGGGGATCAGATAAACGCCATTATTGTTGTCCACCGATCTGGCCATGCTTTCGGTTTCGCTGCTATTTGAAAAAAGCCCCAGTTCATTTTTAAGCCATTCGATGGTCGACCCACAGGAAACAATGACACCCTCCAGCGCATAGGCAATTTGATCTTCAGTACTCCAGCAAATGGTAGTGATCATGCCACTGCCTGATGATTTAAGTTCATCGCCGATATTCATCAGGATGGAGCATCCGGTTCCAAGGGTTGCTTTTGCCGTTCCGGCAGAAAAACAACCTTCACCAAATGCTGCGGCATGCGAATCCCCGATCATGGCGGTAACCGAAAGGCCCTCTGGAATTAATCCCTCAAAATCAGCTGCTCCAAAAAAACAGGAGGAAGGCTTAATCGCCGGGAGATTCAATTTGGACAGGCCGAAACCATCCAACAGTTCTTTATCCCAGTTTAGTGTGGCCAGGTTAAAAAATAAGGTCCTGGAGGCATTGGTATAATCCGTAAGGTAAGTTGTGCCTCCTGTCAGTTTATAGAGCAGCCAGGTATCTACGGTTCCAAAATAGGCCTTTCCTGCATCAATGGCATTTTTGACAAGTTCATCATGTTGATATAACCAGATCAGTTTTGTTCCCGAGAAATAGGGATCGATAATCAAACCTGTTTTCGATTTTACAACTTCATTCATCCCTTCGGCAATTAGCGTGTTGCAGATGGCTATGGAACGTTTGCACTGCCAGACGATCGCATTGTGCAGCGGGACACCATGCTCATCCCATACCACAAATGTTTCTCTTTGGTTAGAGATGCCACAGGTTTGTATATCCCGCAGATCGCCTCCCTTTGATTTAAAGTCCTGTAAACATAAGGCCACTGCCTCCAATACATTCTGGTAAATACCCTCCGCATCCTGTTCCACAAATCCCTCCCCATAAAATATGCTTTTAAGCGGCGCTGAGCCTTTGGCGAAGACTTTACCATGTTCATCAAACAACAGGGTCTTTGTGCTGCTGGTGCCCTGATCTATGGATAATATGTAGCGGTTCATCAGTTGTTTTTAGAATTTGATTTATCAATAATTACGGCCAATAGAATGACAGCTCCTTTAACAACCTGCTGCCAGAAAGGGGATACGTTTAGCAATACCAAGCCGTTGTTTAAAACACCGATGATGATCGCACCCAATACCGTACCCATGATACTGCCTTTTCCGCCGGCTAAAGAAGTGCCGCCTATTACCACTGCAGCAATGGAATCCAACTCGTAGCTGTTCCCTGCATTGGGCTGCGCAGAATCCAGTCTGGAGGTCACAATCAGACCCCCAACAGCAGCCAGAGCGCCGGCTATGGAATAGACAATTATTTTTACCCTGCCGATGTTGATGCCCGATAACCTCGACGCATGCTCATTGCCACCAATGGCATAAATCTACCTGCCCAATCTGGTTTTGGTGGTCAGGACCACGGCGACTGCAACCACGATACCCGAAATCCATACCGGAACCGGGATGCTTAGAAACCAGCCGGTCCCCAGATAGGAGAATTGCTCGCCCAGGCCGGAAATCGGGAATCCTTTGGTATACAGCAGCGTTAAACCCCTCGCGATGGTTAACATGGCCAGCGTTGCAATGAACGCGGGTACTTTAAATTTAGTAATGGCCCAGCCGTTAAACGCACCCAAAAATATACCTGACCCTATCCCGGCCAGCATCGCCCCTAAAATGGTAAAGCCTACAAAAAGATTGGCATCAGGAATGGAAATGCCGTTTTTAAGCAAGCCTGCAGTTAAGGCGCCGCAGAGGGCTAAAACTGAGCCTACAGATAAATCAATGCCTGCCGTTAGTACGACCAGGGTCATTCCGACAGAAATGCAGATGTTGACCGAAATTTGCCGCATTACATTCCAGCCATTGGAGACCGTAAAGAATTTGTCAGACACAATGCTGATCAGCAGACAAAGGATAAACAGGGCGATTAACGATTGAAACTTTATAAAGTAAGGTTTATATAATTTTAAGTCCATTTAAATTGATTTAGGAATTGCTGCTTTTAAGATATTTGCTTCAGTGGCTTCATTTATAGCGATCTGTGCGGTGATTACACCTTCGGACATCACCATGACGCGATCTGATACGGCCAGTATTTCCGGCAATTCTGAAGAAACCATCAGGATAGCCATTCCTTTTTCCGCGAGCGTTAAAATAAGTTTATAGATCTCATTTTTGGCATTAACATCAATACCGCGTGTGGGCTCATCCAACAGAAATATTTTAGGATTCGTCGCCAGCCATTTGGCAATAACAATTTTTTGCTGGTTGCCCCCGCTAAGATCGCCGGCACACTGCTTTCCGGAAGAGGTTTTGATCTTAAGTTCTTCCCTGTATTTATCGCTTAAGCGGGTTTCTTTCCCTGTTTCCAGTAAACCAAGGCTCTCCATTTCTTTTAAGGTAGTGATACCGATGTTCTTTTGAACATCCAGCTCCAGTAACAGCCCGTCTTTTTTTCTGTCTTCCGGAACCAGGGCCAGTCCAGCCTTAATCGCCGCTGCAGCCGAGTTAATGGAAACAGCCTTGCCTTCAATGGCGATTTCCCCGGTGGTCATTTTAGGGTGGAGACCAAACAACGCTTCCAGTAATTCGGTCCTTCCAGCACCCATAAGGCCGAACACACCCAGAATTTCCCCCTCTTTAAGGCTAAAGCAGATGTCTTTTAGCAAGAACTCATTTTTATGGGAGGGATGTTTCAGCTGTAAGCCTTTAACACAGAGGAGTTCTTTCTGGCTGGCTACAGAGCTTTGCTTCCTGATGAGGTTAATTTCCCTGCCTACCATTTTATGAATGACATCATCGGCATTGATGTCACTGAAGTCGCCACATTCAATAACTTTCCCATCACGGAGAATCACATACCGGTCTGCAATCTTAAACAGCTCGTCCAGCTTATGAGAGATGTAAACTACGGCTTTGTTTTCTTTCCTCAGATCGTTGATGATCTCAAAAAGGATCTTTACCTCATTGTCGCTGATGGCGGAAGTCGGTTCATCCATAATGATCACTTCCGATTCGGTCAGCAGCGCCTTTGCAATCTCGACTACCTGTTGTTGTCCCACTTTAATATCGATGATCTGGGTATCCGGGTCGATATTGAGCTTTAAACGGTTTAGCAAAGACTGGGTCTTCAATCGCATGGCTTTTTTGTCCAGCTCCCCCCAGGAGGTGGTCAGTTCCCGTCCCAGGAATATATTTTCGGTAATCGTCAGGTAGGGGATCAGGTTCAGTTCCTGATGGATAATGGAGATGCCATGCTCCTGGGCTTGTTTCGGATTTAAGAAGCTCACCGTCTCCCCTTTAAAAATAATCCTGCCCTCATAGTCGGGGTAGACACCCGAAAGAATTTTCATTAAAGTGGATTTCCCTGCACCGTTTTCACCGATAATAGCGGTTACCTGACCAGGGCGAATCTCCAGGTTGATCTGGTCCAGCGCCTTAATTCCTGAAAAGTGTTTACTTATATTTTCTACAACCAGCATATCCTAATTATTTCAGTATTTTTAATTGTACAGGGGTAATTTCAATCGCATCAAGCTTGATGAATTTGCGGTTCAGCTCAGTAGC
>CBFGNP010000561.1:0-3666 GCA_965650095.1 uncultured Pedobacter sp.
TCTTAGGTAATAAATTATAAATGAACATCATCAAAGACAGGGTCAAAATTCTGGATTGGTACATTATCAGTAAATACCTGGGTACATTTTTATATACCCTGACTTTATTTGTTGTCATTATCGTTATTTTTGATCTGTCAGAGAAGCTGGATGACTTTCTAAGTGCCAACCTGAGCTTCTGGCAGGTGATCTCCCTGTATTATGCCGGCTCTATTCCTTATTATGTGAACATGCTTTCCCCGCTGATCAATTTTATAGCGGTGATCTTTTTTACAGCAAAAATGGCTGACCAGACAGAAATTGTGCCGATTTTAAGTGGAGGAGTGAGTTTTAACCGCTTTCTGCTGCCTTACTTTATTTCTGCATTTGTCATCTTTGCCGCCAACCTGGCTTCTAATTTATACATTCTGCCGTATACTAATCAGCTTAAAAACAGCTTTGAAAATACCTACGTAAAGAAAAACGATCCCTCCAGTAAAAGCAATATCCACATGAAACTGGATAACAACACTTACATTTACATGGATAATTTCGACAATAAGAGTAAAACCGGTACACGTTTTTCGCTGGATAACTTTAAGGGGGATGTGCTGACTAAAAAACTGGTGGCAGATGAAATCAAATGGGATTCTTTAAAACGCTCCTGGAAGCTTACTAACTACTCTATCAGGTATGTGAATGGGTTAAAGGAGACTTTTGTAAGCGGTGCAGCCATGACTAAGGATACAGTGCTGGACATGCGTCCTGACGATTTCTCTGCCTATGACAATATATTTGAAAACCTAAGCAATAAAGAACTTTCTGAGAAGATTCGAAAGGAAAAGATCCGGGGCTCGGGTATATGGAACGATCTTTTGTTTGAGCAATACAAGCGTTATCTGCACCCCCTATCAGCCTTTGTTCTGACACTTATAGGCGTGGCGCTGTCATCCAGAAAGGTTCGCGGAGGGGTAGGTTTACCGCTCGGAATCGGCATTTTGTTAAGTTTTGCTTATATTGTATTTAACCAATTCGCAAAAATGTTTTCGCTAAAAGGTGGTATGCCCCCACTTTTAGCAGTACTTGCCCCGACCCTTTGCTTTGGTTTACTAGGCTATTACTTGCTTAGAAAGGCACCTAAATAATGACCAGCAAAGCTGTCAATCTGAACAAAGATCTGCTCATTCTGCATTTCACGGTATTCATCTGGGGCTTTACAGGCATCCTGGGAGCCTTAATATCTGTTGATGCGGTCCATTTGGTATGGTACAGGGTTTTGATAGCTACCATCACCCTTTTCTGCTACTTTAAAGCGAGTAAAACAAGCTTAAAGATAACAAAAAGGCAGTTTCTCCAGTTCTTTTTTACCGGAAGTATCGTTGCCCTCCACTGGATCCTTTTCTTTCAGGCCATAAAGGTTTCAACCGTTTCCGTAACGCTTGTATGCCTCTCTTCATTTACACTTTTTACCGCCATATTAGAGCCCTTAATCAAAAAACAGCGGATCCAGATCGCCGATATCATTATTGGACTGGTCATCATTATGGGTATTTATCTCATATTTAAGTTCGAATCCAGGTATACTTTGGGTATCATTCTTGGTCTGTCAGCAGCAGTTGCATCCAGTCTTTTTGGCACCATAAACTCTGTACTTGTTCAAAAAAGCAATGCACTTGCAATCAGTTTTTATGAGATCATGGGGGCATTTTTGTGGATCACTTTATACCGCTTACTCGACCAGAGCTTACTAGTTGAACGATTCAATTTAAGCGCTGCCGACTGGCTTTATCTTGTTTTACTGGGTACCATCTGCACTGCACTTGCTTACGTTGCCGGCGTGTCTGTGATGCGTACAATTTCCGCTTTTCGGGTAGCACTTATTACCAATCTGGAACCGGTCTATGGCATTCTCCTCGCCTTTATTTTCTTCGGAAACAAGGAGACGATGTCGACCGGATTTTACCTGGGAGCCATCATTATTTTAGCTGCAGTATTAGTCTATCCGGTCTACAAAAAACACAAAAACCATCGCTAGATCTTTACCCGTTCTAAAGGAAAAAGCGCACGAGCCATTGCGTTAAAAATACAAATTCCCCAGTCTTCAAGTAAAGCCAAACGGTTCAAATCAAACCGACAGAAAGATCGACAAAAAAGCACAATTGCAGGCAGAGTACATCATGCAGGAGCGAGGAAAAAACGCAGGAACAGCGGCTATTCTTGCATACGAAATTCGCAATTCAGCACAGAAATTTAATTTTATTTATCGCACAAATAGTGTACCTTAACATGAAGTTTTAACCTGTATTGATCGAGATTTACTAAAATCAAAAAACAGGGCATAACAAAGCCAAAAAAACGGCAAAAACAAGAAAAACCTCAAAAACATAAACACTATTAAATACACTAATAATCAGAATGATATACATATTTACTTAAAATAAAAGACAAGCTAAATTTCAGCATAAAAAAATTAAAATACTAAATATTTTAGCAACAACAGTAGATGAAGAATTACAGACTATATAAATCATTAATAATCAGACTTAAAATAACCATAATATTAAGTTTAATTTCACATTCCGTTTTCTCACAGATTTTTAGCGATGAACAAAACCCACTTAGTGTAAAATGGCGTCAGATAAATGCAGCTGGTTTTAAAATCGTTTATCCCACAGAGCTGGAAAACGAAGCGCAGAGAATGGCGAATACTTTACCACATATTTACCCCTACGTAGGGGCGGGTTTGGGCGTACAGAAAACGAGCATTCCATTGCTGCTGCAGAACCAGGGAGTGATCGCAAATGGCTTCGTTCAGCTGGGCCCGAAAAAGTCTGAATTCTATACTACCCCACCGCAGCAATTCGACAGCCAGGACTGGCTGAACAACCTTGCCGTTCATGAGCTCAGACACGTTGCACAATTCGATAAACTTACCGGCGGGAAGGCCAGGCCTTTTCCAGAACTGGTGTACTTTGCATGGTTCGGCGCAAGCCTGCCCATCTGGTTTTTTGAAGGTGATGCCGTAACCACTGAAACCGCCCTGACCCATGCTGGCCGGGGAAGGCAGCCTTCCTGGATCATGCCCTACCGAACAAGCCTGCTCGAAGGAAAAAATTTCTCCTACAGTAAAGCAAATTTTGGATCACAGAAAGACCTCACGCCAGGCTACTACCAACTCGGCTACCTGATGTCTTCGAACATCAGAACCCTACATGGCAAAAATATTTTCGATGAAGTACTGACCGACATCCGAAAACGCCCCCTTCGTCCCTATCCCTTTTCGAACAGCTTGAAAAAACTCACCGGCAAAGGAAGTCATCAATGGTTTAAAGAAACCACCTTGCTACTGAAAAAAAAATGGACGGAACAGCAAAACGCATCATCCACAAAAAACTACAGCTCGTTAACCCGGACAGCCCATTATGCCACCAGTTATTTTTTACCTGTAAAATTAAGTGGCAACCGCATATTAACTTTAAAGCAAAGTAAGGCAGAGGTTCCTCACCTGACCATCATCGACAGTAACCACAGGGAGAGCCGGCTACTAAACATCGGCTATCAGGAACAGCCCTGGTTCAGCTACGCTAGGGGACTGGTGGTATGGGATGAGGTAAGATACGATCCGCGTTACCGGCAGCGTAGCTACAGCGTCATCTGCAGTTATGACCTGAACACCAAAAAAATAAA
>CBFGNP010000562.1:0-3661 GCA_965650095.1 uncultured Pedobacter sp.
GGCTTTAGAGATCACAGAATCCAGCAAAATAATGACAGCGTTAAGTTTAACGGATAAAAGTAAGGCGGAAAGCGTAAGGAACCTGATCGCCCATCAATATCAGCAAGTTTCTAAAATTCATGCCGCAAAAACAGCCAGGATGGATGCTGCTCAGAAATTGCAAAAAGAAGAAACTGAGAAGGAAAACCAGGCTGCCTGGGAAGACAGCAAGGCTAAGCTCGACAAACAACGTGACCTGTTTATTGCCGAGCTCTCAACGTTCCTTGATAAGGATCAGGTAGAACTGGTTAAGAATGAAATAACCGGACAAGGCTTAAAAAAAGAGTATGAAAAGTTCCAGGCTCTTTTACCAGATCTGACAACAGAACAGAAAAAGAAAGTGTACGATTACCTGGTAGAAGCAAGGGAAAATGCAATGAATGTTTTAACCAGCCGGGAAAGAAATCAATGGTTTGCGAAGTTTAGGGGCAGGGCCAATAATTACCTGGCCGCTCAGGGATATAACTTGAGGAAGGCAACTGAAGAACTGGAAAAAAAACAAGGTAAAAATTAATATCCTCTGCTGGTTAAGCAATGCGATTTCATATTACAACTGGTTAAAAATAGATCATAGTTAAACGATGAGGAAAAGGATTATAGGGTTAATCATGACATTGATTGCAATCTCGAATGTCAACGCACAACAAAAAATAGCGAAGTGGGAAATCTTTGAACTTTCATTAAAAGGAAGCACTTTAGGTAATCCTTTTGTGAACACTCAATTCAGTGCAGAGTTTAAACATGGGAACAAATCAGTTCAACCTGAAGGCTTTTACGATGGGGAGGGCGTTTATAAAATCCGGTTCATGCCTGACGAAGAAGGAACCTGGACCTATACTACCAGCAGCAGCCGACCGGAGCTGGATAAAAAGACCGGTAATTTTATTTGCGTTGCTGCAAAGCCGAATGTTCATGGCCCAGTACAAGTGCGTAATGTCTATCATTTTGGCTATGCGGATGGTAAGCCATTTTATCCTTTTGGGACAACGGTATACGAATGGTCTTTTCAGAATAGAAGCGTTAAAGACCAGACCATCGCTTCCCTTAAAGCATCGCCATTTAACAAAGTGCGCATGCTGGCCATCCCCCCTTATAAATCTACTTATATCGAAGGCCCTGAGAAGATGACTGTCTTTCCTTTTGAAGGAACGGAGAAATCAAATTTCGATTTTTCCCGCTTCAATCCGGCCTATTTTAAAATGTTGGAACAGGATATTGCGCAGCTGGCTGAAATCGGCATACAGGCCGATCTGATCCTGTTCCGCCCTTATGATAAAGGGAAATGGGGCTTTGATACCATGGATGATGCAACCAATATCCGCTTCCTGAAATATATGGTGGCCAGGTTTGGTGCTTATCATAACATCTGGTGGAGCTTGTGTAATGAAAATAGTTTTATCAAACATCTGACAGATGAAGATTGGGACCGCTATTTCCAGGTGGTACAGCAAGCAGATCCCTACGGTCATTTAAGATCGATTCACAATGCCGACCGCATATATGATTATAGTAAACCCTGGGTTACCCATGTGAGCCTTCAATACTATAACGTCGTAAAAAGTCCCTGGGGAACCTCCCTTTTGCGCGATTTGTATAAGAAACCAATAGTTAATGACGAAATCAACTATGAGGGAACCAGCGAGCGGCGCTGGGGACAGCTAACCGGTGAGGAAATGGTATATCGGTTCTGGAATGCCTACATAGGTGGCGGCTATGCCACTCACGGTGAAACCTTGCCATCCTGGATTGGGTCAGGGGGGAAGCTGAAAGGTAAAAGCCCTGCACGTATCGATTTCCTCAAACGTATTGTAGAGGCCGGCCCGCAGGAAGGGCTGGAGCCAGTCGATCATTTTTACACACCTAACATTGCGGGTAAATATGGTAGCTATTACCTCATTTATTTCGGTAAAGAAACACCGAAAGAATGGCAGTTTAAGTTGCCAAAATCTGCGCTTAAGGACGGAATGCATTTTAAGGCAGAAGTGATTGACACCTGGAATATGACGATTACACCGCTCAACAGGGATTTTGAAACGAAGAAAACGGATAATTATTCCTTTACTGATCGTAAAAAGGGGATAATTAAGCTTCCGGGAAAGCCTTATATGGCGATAAGGGTGATGTTGGCAGACAGTGTCCTTACGCCAAAAGGGAATAAATCAAACGGTAACGAATTAAATGAAGATATGCCTTAATCAGCTATCTGCGTCATCGTAGCCATTCCCAACGTTTCGTCCAATCCGCCAGTACCTGATCCCGCCATTTAAGGACAGTTTTCCCGCCTTGTATCTTTCCGTCGTAAAGAGCCGGATCACTTTTATCGGTGTACCAGTTTGCACCTAACTGATAATCGTTGGCATGACGCTTTCCGGGCCATAGATTTTCTACGACCAGTTTCCCTTCTGGAAAAGCGACACCAGGAATAACAGCGCTAAAACGATAATTTAAAATTTCGGCCTGCTTTGGCGCATATTTAATCGAATAATCTCCATTGCCCAGGTAATAGCCTGCCCATTTTTGAATATTATTCTTATATACAGTTTCCATCCAGAAACAAACCGAATCCTTAGACACATTGATTTTCGGACCCTTTAAATGAAACTCAACTATGGAGCAAAAAGCAACCGTATCGGTCAGACTGGTGGTACGGTTAAACACGAGACGAGAGCTGTGATCAAACTTTTCAAAACTTCCTCCCCAGCTTTCGCGAAGCGGATCATTGGGATCACCATCCATCATGTAAAGCAGGGATGGCGTATCGCCCATTTTAATTTCTCCGGCATAATATTGTTTGAAATCTTTACCCAAATGTCCTGCCGCACGGATATGCTTCTCGTAATAATCCGTGCTTTTTATGCTGTCGGGCGCATCATTGTTGGAAAAGAAACCATAATACGATGAATTGACTTCAATAAACCAGAGCTCAGGAAAATTTTCGGCGATATAGGAATAACTGTTTGCACTCCACTTTTTATTCGGTCCCCCGATCCAGTACACCTTAATTTTACCAGCTATTTCCGGTGCGTCATGTAAGGCCTGTGCCACATCTTCAAGGCCACCCCAAACCAGCAGCCATAAAGGGGCTGTGCTTTTCTTTTTGGCACATTTAATGATCCAGTCCGAGCCCTCAGTAGCGGTTGTATAACCGATATTAGGAGCCGCTCCATGCCGGCCTTGCTTGGTTACAGCACGAAGCGCATTTGCAGAAGGATAGTCTTTGCTATGCTTTTTTAGTTTTGGCAGGTCCTTTTCATACAGGTCAATCATTCTTAATATTTCCTGCTTATTGCCTTTTCCATAAGAGGGGGATGACACCAGGCCTTCCGTACGAAACAAATCACTGTACATCAGGAAATGGGCCATGGATTGGTTATCATCGGGATCAGTTCCCCCAATGTCAGTACTGATCAGGATCCTGGGCTTAACCGGTACCCGCTGTTGAGCCATTACTGTCATGCCAGCCGCTAAAAGCAGGCAAACCGGGATCAGTCGTCTTAAGTGTATGATATCGCGTTTTTCCATCCTTCGTAACTTTCATTAACATGGCTTGCATCCGCAGCGGGCTGATGAACGGACGTATGTGAATTCAATGACTTCAAATGACCTATATCCCTAAAAAGGC
>CBFGNP010000563.1:0-3658 GCA_965650095.1 uncultured Pedobacter sp.
CAATCCAACAAAAACAGAGAAACGTCTTACATTGGTTTTCATCCGACATCACAGGTCATTCCGCATCTATCTGGCAGAACATATAAAAAGCGGGCATGCCATACCGCTGCCCGCTTTTAAGGTGCTAGGCATTTCCGCCCGCATTCCCGGCAAGATCTCCCCCAACATCATCTTCATCATCAGTTTCACCGGTAAGCCCCCGTTGAACCTCATTATCATCAGCTTCTTCTTCTTCGTTGGGACTTATCCGCGACTGTTCATTGCCGTTTTCATCTTCTTTGTCTTCTTCTTTTGGATCGATGTAATTTTTCATAGTATCTGTTTTATTGTAAAACAGATACTTTACAACTATAGTTTCAAAAAAATAGCAAAATTGGCATCAAATATGACTGCCTGCTCAATAGCTGGTCGGGATAGGAAGATTCGAACTTCCGACCTCCAGCACCCCATGCTGGCGCGATACCTGGCTACGCTATATCCCGTTTGCTGAATTCCCTTTAGGGAACACAAAAAATTGATACAAAGATATATCACATCGCGCTTTTGACAGAAAAATTTTAAAAAAAGGTTGAAGTATTATTGATTTTTTCAACAGAAAATGAACAGCGCTTCCCCTTAAACTTTTTAACAATGTGAATGTTATATAACAATGGAAAACATAGAACAACTCATTATACCTGCTGCAAGAAAAGGCGATACCGAGGTTTTAAAAGAATTAATACGCAGAGGAGCGAATATAAATTTTCAAGACGCTAAAGGTTATACCGCTTTGATTATTGCCTGCTACAATGACCAGCTGGAAGCGGCAGCATACCTGGTTGCTTCGGGAGCAGACTTAAATCTTGGAGATCAGGGAGGCAACACAGCCTTAATGGGTGCAGCATTTAAAGGCTATACCGATATTGCTAAACTATTGATCGAAAGTGGGGCAGACATTAATCTTCAGCATGGAAACGGTGGAACTGCACTGATGTTTGCTGCAATGTTTGGCCGCAATGAGGTATTAAAACTACTTTTAGACAATGGTGCAAAAACCGGGCTCCGGGATATCAGGGGACAGCACGCATTGGATCTGGCCATTTTGCAGGGGAACGAAACTGGAGCTGAACTGCTTGAATTATACAGCAAAAATGTTAATCTTGCAAAAGCGCCTTAACCAGTCCTTTCCACTGCGGATATGAAAAACCCAGTTTGGCTGCCATTCCCACCATAAAATTCCTTCCCTTATCATAAAGGCTGCCGTTATCCGTATTTGGAACTTCATTTCTAGCATGTTCTTCCGCACTAACACATCGTCCAGTCCGCGTAATGATAAAGCTTGATGTAGCCTCACTTTTTAAAAAGTGGGCAGTTTCCTTTTTTCGCGACAAAGGGTGTGCACAGGGCCTTACCCTCATGGATAATGTTTGCTTTTTATCGTCGCTTTCAGTTGTGATCTCCTCGATTTGAACCCAATCATAGCCCATTCCAGCCTGGGTTCCGGGACCAGGAATATCGATTCTAATATAATCATTTAACTGCGCCTGCCTTTCTGCACGGATGCCTTGAGGATCGATTAATTGGAATGCGGATATGCCTGCATAACGTCCCCATTCGTTTACGGACAATAATCTGGTACACGCCCGTTCAAAAACCTTTACCGCTTCTGCCAGGGTGCTACAGTTCATGCGCTCTATTACATCCATTTCGCTACCTGTATATTGGGCAGGTACGGCCTCTAAGTTGTTTTTATTTTCCATAGCCAATAAATTTGGTGAAGGCTATTTGGCCTTCACCTTGGTTTGTACCTTAAACTATGCAGGTACTTTTCTTTGGATTTCACGGTCCCAAAAGCGGTGCAAGGCAATCATTTCTGCAAAAGTCTTTATAAGGGCAGCAATATCCTCAGTAATCAAAATTCCTTCGCGTAGTGCAGCATCGTCTGCGTATTCTTCTGGTAGCTTTTTAGCGAAATAAGTAGATTCCAATACCTGGAGCGCTTGTTTGTCGGCAGCAATTGCCTTACAATGTTTAAAAGCCTCATTTAAGAAATGAATGGCATTGGCTTCTCCACTAAGTGCATTAACTGAATCAGCGCCCCCAGGTACATATACTGCATCGTAAAGGACGGATGCTGCTGTTAGAAGACTTTCATCCACTGCAATATTTTTACCACCTGTCGAAATAATTTCACCCAATCTTGGCGCTATAATATGCACCACCGCTCCCTGTGTAACCAAGAAATCTTTAACTTTGCTAAGTGTCGGCTCATTTACCCCATCTGCAGCAAGTATTGCAATTTTTCTTGACCTGACGGTATCTTTGATCGTTGTGGCCATACTTAGCGCTACAGACCTTGCAAGGCTTCCTTTAGGATTTACAGAAGCATAATCCTTCCTTTTGCCATCCGCTGGGAGGCTATTGTTAAGGTCTACCAAAGGGATTTTTGGAATCTGCAGGCCCAATGCCTGCGCAACTGCCCCAGCCAACCCCTTATCTATCTGAATTAATACAGCCAGCATACGCTCCCTTATAGGAATGGCCTTTACTTTGCCGAGTTCAAAACTAAGGGCATCAATAAGGTGGTTTTTTTCGGCATTGCTCTGTGAATTGAAGAACAAGCGGGCCTGTGAAAAATGATCGAAAAAACTTCTGCTCCTTGCCCGGATCTTTCTGGCATCAATTGCCTCATTATGACTTACAAAGCCACCTTGTGCAACCGGTACCTGCATTGGGTCGTTTGCGGCTAGTCCGTTCGGGCCATAACTGGTTTTACCCCTGTTGATTGTTTGCCGCATATGGCCATCGCGTTGGTTATTATGCACGGGAATTACAGGTCTGTTAATCGGGATTTCATGAAAATTTGGCCCTCCTAATCGAATTAGCTGGGTATCGGTATAAGAAAACAATCTGCCCTGCAATAGCGGGTCGTTAGTAAAATCGATACCTGGTACAACATGGCCAACGTGGAAAGCAACTTGCTCAGTTTCCGCGAAAAAGTTATCGGGGTTTCTGTTAAGTGTCATCTTACCAATACGCTGTACGGGAACAAGTTCTTCGGGGATCAGTTTTGTAGGATCCAAAAGATCAAAATCAAATTTAAACTCATCAGCCTCAGGAACGATCTGCACACCGAGTTCCCATTCTGGAAAGGCACCTGCCTCGATAGCATCCCAAAGATCCCTCCTATGAAAATCGGGATCTTTGCCCGAAATATTCTGTGCCTCATCCCAAGCTACCGAATGTACACCCAAAAGTGGCTTCCAGTGGAATTTCACAAAACTGGCATCACCATTGGCATTTACGAATCTAAAGGTATGTACACCAAATCCCTCCATCATGCGGTAGCTCCTTGGTATAGCACGATCACTCATTAGCCACATAATCATATGCGACGACTCCGGCATCTGAGAAATAAAATCCCAAAAAGTGTCGTGAGCCGAAGCCGCCTGCGGCATTTCGTTATCAGGCTCTGGTTTTACTGCATGAACAAGATCTGGAAATTTAACCGCATCCTGAATAAAAAATACTGGCATGTTATTGCCTACAAGGTCAAAATTCCCCTCCTGGGTATAAAATTTTACGGCAAAACCCCTTACGTCACGTGCCAAATCTGTCGATCCCCTGGAGCCTGCTACAGTTGAAAACCTAACAAACACCGGAGTTTCTGCTCCCGGAT
>CBFGNP010000564.1:0-3656 GCA_965650095.1 uncultured Pedobacter sp.
AAATGTTCCCTATAGTTTGGTACTGAAAACTTTCCGGCATTATAGGCCTCCGATTGGTCTCTCTGGATGGATAAGGACAATCTATGATCTATAGCAAATAAGAATTAAGAATTTTAACTGGCCAATGCAAGCCTTTTATTTCTTGCAATGAGCATCCAGGCAAATAAAGCACCTGTTAGGGCCATTAAGGTTCCAACGGTGACCGGCGAGGTATAATCATACCCCGCTGCCAGCGGCAAGCCACCTAAAAAAGCACCAAGTGCATTGCCAATGTTAAAACTGGCCTGGCTAACTGAAGCCGCCAGCATTTCCGAGCCTTTTGCAGTAGTGATCATCAGCATTTGAATCGGGGCTGCCAGGGCAAAAGCTACAGCTCCGGTAATAAATGTCATAATCAGCGAAAGCGTTTGATTATCTGAAATATAATGGACGATAAATAAAGTTACCGCCATAGCAATGAGCAGCGAAACTGAAGCTTTTGCAGGGGAGAATTTATCGGCTAGCTTGCCCCCGATGAAATTACCCACCAGCATGCCCAGACCGGCTAAAACAAGGATATACGTGATGGAATCTGGAGAAAAACCTGCAACATCAGTAAGTAAAGGGGCAATATAACTGTACCAGGAGAACAGGCCGCCGGTGCCAATCGCAATCATCAGGATGATCAGCCAGGCTTCGGGCAGTTTAAAGAAACCAAGTTCCTTCTTCAAATCACGGTTCTTAGTGGCAGGTAAAGCGGGCATCCACAATTTCAAGCTCAGAAGGGTGATCAATCCTACAATGACAATGATCACAAAAGTATATCTCCATGAGTAGTTGTGGCCTATGAAAGTCCCAAGCGGTACCCCTATTACATTCGCAATGGTTAAACCGGCAAACATCAGCGAAACAGCCTGTGCCTCTTTTCCTTTTTCGGCAACTCTGCTGGCCACTACCGATCCTACACCAAAGAACGCTCCATGCGGCAATCCGGCAAGTAAACGGGCAATAAACATCGTTGTATAATCAGGAGAAAAAGCGGAAAATGCATTAAAAGCTACAAACATCAGCATCAGGGCGATCAATATCTTTTTCGGAGGGTAGCTGCCCGCAATAGCAACCAACAACGGTGCCCCGATAACCACACCTAAAGCGTAGGCAGAGATCAGGTGACCCGCTTGTGGGATAGTGATAGACAAATCCTTTGCAATATCAGGCAACAGGCCCATCATCACAAATTCTGTAATGCCAATACCCAGTCCGCCAAGGGTTAAAGTGAGTAAACTTTTCTTCATTCTCGTATCCTAGTTAGTGTACAAAATACACCATACAAAAGTAGAGAATAAATTACGTCGTTTTGGTCTGATTTAGGTAAACTTATTCTAGTAAGACACATGTCGAATAATAAATCTCCACCTGTCAACCTTAGGCAGTATAATTTTTCGGACTAATCGACGATTTTTGATATTTGTCAACTCATACCAGTGTTATAATTGTTAAATTTTTACCAACCTCAAAAACTGTAAACCATTTCCAGTATCGGACATGGTGTATAGCTATGCCACTTTATTAACGACGGATTAACGTTAAACACAGCCCGAACAGTGATAGGCATCGCCTGCAAACCGAATAAACATCAATCAATGCCATATGAAGACCTTTATCGCCCGGTTGAAAAACCTTAATAAAATTATTTTAATTAAAACACTATGGCAGCATAGGTGTTTCTTAATTTACAAGATTGGTTTTCATCGATAAAAAAAATGGTTATGAATTATAAAAAATTAATTTCCGGCAGATCATCAATTATGCCTTCCTATAAGACAGGTGACACCTCAGGTGCTATGGTAGCTCTACTAACCGGGCTTGCGGTTGGAGCGGTCCTGGGCGTTTTATTTGCTCCCGACAGCGGTAAAAAGATAAGAGAAAAGATATCTGATAAGGCGCTCGGTCTTACCGACAATGTGAAGGACGGCTTTGTCGCCTTAAAAGAACAGATATCAAGCCAAAAAGACAACCTTGTTGGTTTCAAAGATCGTTTGGTAGACAAGGTAAAAACCAAAGCCAGCACGGTTAGTCAGGAGTTTAAAGATTTCAAAAATGCGGAATCCGAAAAACCGGAATCCACTGAAGATCGCATGGACAACGACTTAAGAAATCCCGCTCAGCAGGTCTGATAGATTTAATTTGAGGCATTAAACAAATAAGCAAAGACTTTCAAAATGAAACAATTAAACGGTTTCCTTTGGAAGTCTTTGATGCTTAAAGAACATTTGTGAGATGGGAATTAGTAAGAAACCGCATAAGGCAAACAAGACAAAGGATACCCTTAAATTAAAGGCATGTGCCAGGTAACCGATTAGCGGTGGACCAAGTAACATCCCTGTTATGGAATAGGTGGCAATAACAGAAATAGCCATGCCAGGAGAATACTTTTTTGATGCACCCGCCAGCGCATAAGACATCGGAATAATAGCCGCAGTACCGAAGCCTACCAGTGAAAAACCGATCATAGCGGTCCAGAAAAATGGAAATATAACCGCCAGGCTGATGCCCAAAATGATAAATGTGGCACTCATGATATAGGTTTTAGGCATCCCAAAGCGGGCGACTATAAAATCTGACAGAAACCTTGAAGCAGCCATAAAAGTCATAAATATCAGGTATCCATAAGTAAAGATCTCCACTTTTACGATTTCCTGAAAGTAGATACCGCTCCAGTCGAACATCCCGCCTTCGCATATGGCGCAGAGAAAAACAACCGATCCAAGGTAAAAGATATAAGGATCGGGCTTACTCAATATTAATTTATTACCAGTTTCTGATCTGTCACCTTTTAACAAAAACTGATAAGCGTAAAGGGTCACGATCAGCATGACTATAGCAACAGCCATGAAATGATGTTGTAAAGAAACATCTAGCTCCAGTAACAGGGTAGACAAGAGAATGCCCCCAATTCCACCCATACTCCAGTAGCCATGAAAAGATCCCATGATTTTTTTATCGAATCGCTTTTGAAGTGTTATGGCCTGGGTATTTACAGAAATATTAAAAATCCTGGTGGTAAAGGCAAATATTACGACTGCTGCAATCAGGCTAATGGTATTGTGTGCGAAACCTATAAATGCAAGCGCAAATGCATTTAGCCCATAGCCAGCCGCTAGTGGAACACGACTGTTGTATTTTGATACCAGCCAGCCCGAAATTGGCAGACCAAGTAAGGAACCAACGGGTAAAGCAAGTAAAATACTTCCTAATTCTGCTTCATTAAAGCCGAAAGTAGTTTTAATCGTAGGGATCCTGGAAGCCCAGGTAGAAAAACTTAACCCCGACATGAAGAAAAAAAGACTTAAAAAAAAACGGTGTTTTGTATCGGAGATCATTGCGGTGTTTTGCGGTGCAAATTTAGCAATTGATTTGATGGTATCCCGCTAAAACTGTCAGAAAGGAGTAAATCCTTTAAATTCAATCTGAGTCCCTGAACAAGATTCTCGAGAACCAGAAGATTGTCCGTAATCCTGGACCATGGAACATGACATTTTCGGTTTGATATCAGACGAAGTGGAGGGTACTAATGGAAGTAAAACATAAATTGTTTTTGTCTTTTTCGAAAAAAATAACATAGCTTTACAAAAAACTTTAGGGGTGCCTTGCGCTGAGATATACCCTTTGAACCT
>CBFGNP010000565.1:0-3654 GCA_965650095.1 uncultured Pedobacter sp.
AGGCCGAAGCCATTCACATTTTGCGTGAAGTGGCAGGGCAATTTGAAAAGCCAGCCTTGTTGTTTTCGGGTGGAAAAGATTCTATTACCCTGGTTAGACTGGCAGAGAAAGCTTTCAGGCCTGGTAAATTCCCTTTTCCTTTGGTACATATCGATACCGGTCATAATTTTGAAGAGACGATAACTTACCGTGATGAAATGGTAACCCGATTGGGCGAGAAATTGATTGTGGGCAGTGTTCAGGAGTCTATTAATCAAGGTAAAGTGGTGGAGCAGACCGGGAAAAATGCCAGCAGAAATTCACTGCAAACCGTTACACTTTTGGATACCATAGCCCTGCATGGTTTCGATGCCTGTATCGGAGGTGCCAGGAGAGATGAAGAAAAAGCACGTGCTAAAGAACGTATTTTCTCAGTAAGGGATGAGTTTGGACAGTGGGATCCGAAGCGTCAGCGCCCCGAGTTATGGAACATCTATAACGGTAAAATCCATAAAGGGGAGAATATAAGGGTATTCCCGATCAGTAACTGGACTGAGCTTGATGTCTGGAACTATATAAAAAGAGAAAACATTGGCCTGCCTTCGATCTATTTTGCACATTATAGGGATGTCATTACACGTAACGGCCAGCTAATGGCCGCTTCACCATTCTTAAATATGGATCATGAAGATGTGGTAGCGCATAAAAAAGTAAGGTTCCGTACGGTTGGTGATATGAGCTGTACCGCTGCAGTTGAATCTGACGCAGACGAGATCGATAATATTATTGCTGAAATCAGCGCATCAAAAATTAGTGAACGTGGAGCCCGTATGGACGATAAAGTTTCGGAAGCCGCAATGGAAGACCGCAAAAAGGGAGGATACTTTTAATGAATATACTTAAGTTTTTTACAGCCGGTAGTGTTGATGATGGAAAAAGCACACTTATTGGACGGCTGTTGTATGATACGGATTCCATCCTGGCAGATCAGCTAGAAGCTTTACAGCAGTCTAACCGCAAAAACGATGATGGAACAATTGATCTGGCCATATTAACTGATGGCTTAAGGGCAGAGCGTGAACAAGGAATTACCATTGACGTTGCTTATAAATATTTCCAGACAGCTAAGCGAAAATTTATCATTGCTGATACACCAGGGCATATACAATATACCCGTAACATGGTGACAGGTGCATCCACAGCTAAATTAGCCATCATTTTAATTGACGCAAGAAACGGTGTGGTTGAGCAAACCATTCGCCATTCTTACCTGGTGTCTTTATTGGGTATCGAACATGTTGTCGTGTGCCTGAATAAAATGGATATGGTGGATTACAGTGAAACGGTATTTACGGCCATTACAGATAAATATAAGAAGCTTGCAGCTGAGTTGAATCTAAAAGATGTGAACTTTATCCCGGTCAGTGCTTTAAAAGGTGATAATGTTGTAAATGAATCTGAGAACATGCCATGGTACCATGGCCGGAGTTTATTGCATTTTCTTGAAACCGTTGATGTAGAAACAGGAGCGGAGTCCGATCTGGCCCGTATGCCTGTACAATGGGTGGTACGGCCGCAAACAGATGATCTGCATGATTACAGGGGATATGCCGGAAGGATTTTAAGCGGTGAGTTTAATGTGAATGATAAGGTTACTGTTTTGCCGTCGGGAAGCAGCTCAGTTATTGATAGGATTGAAATATTTGATCAACATCCTGAAACGGCTTATGCAGGACAATCTGTAACGCTGCATTTAAAGGATAATATTGACATCAGCAGGGGAGATGTATTGGTTAATTCAGATCACTTACCTCAAAGTTCGAAATTGATTGAGGCTGATGTTTGCTGGATGGATGCACGACCGCTTGATGAGCACATTACCTATTTGCTACAGCACAACAGTAAGGTCACCAAATGTAAGATTCGTGAGATCGTTTATAAAGTGGATATCAATACACTTGAAAAACAGGATGCATTCGATTTTAAACTGAACGATATTGGCCGGCTGATCCTTAAAACTGCCGATGAGCTTGCATTTGACCTTTATACGGACAATAAAGCGAATGGTGCTGCTATTCTGGTCGATAGCAGGACTAATTTGACGGCTGCGGCATTGATGTTCAGGGCTGTACCGGATTAATATTTTTATTATTTAAAAGGGCTGTACTATTCTGCGGAATAGTGCAGCTTTTTTTTTGGCGAAGCCTATTAAATTATTTTCCGTCAAATATTTGCTTTCCACTTCATAATCCCTATTTTGAGATAGTTTTTAAACCCTCAGATTATGGAGATAATACACCTCAGTGCAGAATGCTATCCGATTGCTAAAGTAGGTGGTTTGGGAGATGTGGTAGGCGCTTTACCAAAGTATCAGCGCAAACTCGGACATCATGCTAAGGTGGTTATGCCCGCCTATCAAAACAGGTTTATGCTGGAGAATGAGTTCGAAGTAGTTTATGACGGATGGGGCAAGCTTGGATTCCACAATTTTACAGTGAGGATCTTTAGGGAAAAGACAAATAAGCTGGGGTTTGACCTGTATCTTGTTCATATCCCCGGGCTGTTAGACAGGGAACTTGTCTACGGCTATAATGATGATACAGAACGTTTCCTGGCTTATCAGATTGCTGTGCTCGACTGGATCGCACAATGGAAGCATCGCCCTGATGTGATTCATTGTCATGATCACCACACCGGCCTTGTGCCTTTCATGGCCGCTTATTGCCATCAGTTTAAAAGTTTAAGCCAGATACCCACGGTGCTAACCATTCACAACGCACAGTATCAGGGACAGTTTGGCTGGGACAGACTACACTATATTCCATCTTTTGATCTTTGGAAATCCGGTCAGCTCGACTGGAGGGGATCCATTAACCCATTGGCTTCCGCTATTAAATGTGCCTGGAGGATAACTACGGTTTCGCCGAGCTACCTGGATGAGATCAGCTTTAAGGCAAATGGGCTGGAGGACCTTCTTGCGCAGGAACGCAGCAAATCATATGGCATTCTGAATGGAATTGATAATGAGGTTTGGAATCCGCAGACCGATCCGATGCTGAAAAAGAAATATACAATACGGACAGTGGAAGGGGGGAAACAAGCAAATAAAGAGGCGCTTTGTGCCGCATTCAATCTTGATCCGGAAAAACCCCTGTTTACTTTTATCGGGCGACTGGTCGGTGAAAAGGGCGCAGATCTGCTTCCGGAGATATTTTATAATGCGTTAATAAATTTCAAGTCGCAGATTAACATTTTGGTGCTTGGTTCCGGAGATCCTCAGGTAGAGGGCCGCCTTTCTCAGTTGAAGGAGTCGTTTTCTGGAAATTATAATGTTTATATAGGCTATAATGAAGAATTATCCCATCAGATCTATGCTGCGGCAGACTTTTTGCTTATGCCTAGCAGGGTGGAACCTTGTGGTCTAAATCAAATGTATGCGTTAAGATACGGCACCATTCCTATTGTTAGGAGAATAGGTGGACTGAAAGATACGGTGATTGATATAGGCGATGGAGGTTTTGGTATTTGTCATGATCAAACAAGTGTCTGGGATGTGGGGCATGCCATAGGACGGGCCTATGACCTGTATACTTCCGGGCGATCAGGGCTTGACAAAAAACAAATACCTGCCGATGGAATATATGTAAAAGAAATACGTAAGTTTATAATGCAGCT
>CBFGNP010000566.1:0-3649 GCA_965650095.1 uncultured Pedobacter sp.
GATGAATTAGGATGAACATAGAGGGATATTGAACATTTATTGCTATAATTTTCACAATTGACTTAACGCTCATCAAATAATCAGGTTATTTTAGCTTGAATTCGGAAACCTTGGGCGAAAACCAGGTGCGCTGATTAAATAACCAGATATGTTCAGCTCTGGGTGCTACCTACCTAGCTGATAAACAAATAGATAATATGGGCCATAGCTTTACTTACAGGGTGATCAAAATTTCCCTGTTGTCATATCTTCACCCGGTTAAAATGTTTTCCATGCGCTGCAGCGGGTCAGCCAGTTTGCTTACGTGGGATTTTGGTTTTCTAGAAGGCAGTGTAAACGGGTCTGTCCAGGCCCGATATCAGTGTTACTGCTCAGATCAAAAAATAAAACCATGATTTTTAAATCTGCTTTTAATAAAATATTCCTGTGCTTTGCGGTCTCACTTCTGATTTCCCCAGTGAAAGATTACGCTCAACAGCAAAAAATAAATTTCACATCACTGCAGATAAAAGACGGCCTATCATCCAACACAGTTAATGCGATAGTAAAAGACCACTTTGGTTTTATGTGGTTTGGCACAGAGGACGGACTGAATAAATACGACGGCAGCAACTTCACTGTTTATAAGTTTAATGAAAATGATCCGACAAGCCTGCGGTCCAATGATATCAGGGCTTTACATGAGGACCGTTCGGGTAACCTATGGGTTGGGAGCTCTTTGGGGTCTTTGAGTTTATTTGACCGTAAAAACAATTCCTTCATAACCTATCCTGCCAATGTAGAGGGCGGGCTTAGCAGCGATCTTATTCATGCTGTAACTACAGACCATTTAGGCCATGTTTGGGTAGCAACTTATAATGGGCTTGATGAGCTGGATCCAAAAACAAATAAGATCATCAATCACATTAAGCAAACCCCTAACAGAAAATCTTCAGCCCAATTATCTTTTAACTGTCTGTTAGAAGATAGTAAGAACAGATTGTGGATCGGATCAAATATTGGGGTGTATCTTTATGATAGGAAAGAAAAGGCTTTCAGGATTTACCGCCACAACCCCTTTGATGCTTCCACTCCGATCAGTAACGAGATCAACACGATCTGTGAGGACAAATCGGGAAATATATGGTTTGGTACCGCGCGGGGAATATGTAGGAAATTGCCTGACCAGGGCGGATTCAGTGCTTTTGTTTACATGGCCGGCGACCTCAATGCACTTGCCAGTAGCAGGGTGATCAGTCTGGCAATTGATAAAAACAATCAATTATGGGCAGGTACTGATGATGGACTGAAAATTATTGATCTCAATAGTGCCGCTATTACATCCTACAGGCCGAACTACAGAGATTCCTACTCGCTGACAGGCAAATCGATCAGCAGTATTTATATTGATGACGGGATCTACTGGCTGGGCCCGTTTCATGGTGGGATAAGTAAATATGATTCCAATCTGAATCTTTTTAACCTAAAGCAAAGCAATATTTACGATCCCAATGGTTTGAGTGCATCTGTAATCACTTCTTTCGTGCAGTACAGAGATGAAATATTTGTGGGCACAGATGGTGGTGGGCTAAATCTTTTCAATCCGCGTACCGAGCTGATAAAAAGGTTCAATGTCAGATTGCCTGATGGAAGTGCAATGAACAATATTTCCATAATAGCCATGGCTATCACCAAAGAAAAAAAACTGCTCATGGGAACCTATTCAAACGGTTTGGTATTTATGGATCTGTTAACGGATAAGCTATTGCAGATTAAACGCTCCACCAAAGCCAACGGGCTGAATTCGAATGACGTTTTTTGCTTAAAAGAAGACAAGACAGGTAAAATCTGGGTAGGAACCAATGGAGGAGGAGTGAACCTGATGACGCCAGATGCTAAAGTGATTTTGAAATACTGCAAGAACCCCCAGGCGCCCAACGAGGTGGATTTCCCGGGGAATAATTTCATTAGGTTTATAGAAGAAGATGATCAAAATAATATGTGGATCGGCACTTATGGATCAGGAATATCGATACTTGATCAGTTTACCCATAAATTTTCGGTTCTGAACAAAAAAAACAATAACCTGCCGAATGATCTCACGCTGTCGATATTAAAGGACCGGTCAGGTAATTTATGGGTCGGAACTTTTAGTGGGGGGCTGAGCCTCTATGATCGTAAAAAGAACAGGTTCGTCAATTTCTCCGAAAAAAATGGATTGAACAACGCTACAGTATATGCTATAGTAGAAGACTTAAAGGGGCTGATCTGGGTAAGTACCAATAAAGGCATCAGCAGTTTTGATCCCACGACAAAAGTATTTACAAACTACACGGTTTATAATGGTGTTCAGAACAACAATTTTATCCGTGGTGCAGGGATGCGAACTGCCGGAGGAGAGATCTATTTTGGAGGGGCCGCTGGCTTCAATTATTTTAACCCGAGGTTCTTTAAAAAAAACAGAAGTATTCCTGCGGTGATCTTTACTGATCTCAAGGTTTCAAACTCGTCGGTGCTGCCCGGCAAGGCCAGCCCGATCCAGGAGCACATATCCATTGCCAAAAATATTCACCTGGACTATAAACAGAGTTTCACGCTCAGCTATGTCAGCATCAATTACACCGTTCCTGAGGATAATCAGTATTTCTATAAATTAGAGGGGTTTGACAAGGATTGGATAAAGGCAGGCTCGACAAAATCGGTGTCCTATACCAATCTTGATCCAGGGGAATATGTCTTTCATGTTAAAGCAAACAACAGTAACGGTATCTGGAATGCCTCAGAAACTTCCATCGCCATTGATGTTAGTCCCCCGTTCTGGAAAACCACATATGCTTATATTTTTTATATCCTCACCATTGTCGGTACGCTTTTCTATATACGGCATCTGGGTATCCAGAAACTCAAAAGAAAGTTTGCCCTTGTTCAGGAAAAAATGAAAGCGGAGCAGCGTTTAGCGCAGCATCGTAAAGAAGCCGAACAGTTAAGGGCACTGGATAAACTCAAAATCAAGTTTCTGACAAATCTCAGCCATGAGTTCAGGACCCCGCTATCGCTCATCATGGGCCCTGTAGATAAGCTGATTGCCGAACAGCCTGATCAGCATGTTGCCAATCCCTTATTGATGATCAAGCGCAATACAAGGCGGTTGCTAAACCTGGTTAACCAGATCCTGGATTTCAGAAAAATCGAGGACCGGGAACTTACTTTAAATGCTGTTGAAACAGATATCGTTTCTTTCATCAAAGAAGTTCTAGAATCATTCAATGATCTGAGCGAACGCAAGCAGATACAGTTGGTGTTCAATAGTCAATTGAGCTATTTTAATGCGCCTTTTGATCATGATAAGATCGAAAGGGTGCTGTTTAATCTTTTATCAAATGCATTCAAATTTACCCCGTTGGGTGGAAGGATTTCAGTTGAGCTGGAGAAGGTTACACTGCCTGGCGCAACGCATGCAGCTACGTTGATTATTACTGTCGCCGATTCGGGCATAGGCATTTCAGAAACGGATCAGGAAAGAATCTTTCAACGCTTTTTCCAGGCAGACGGAATAGCGCCGATCTTGAATCAGGGAAGTGGCATAGGTCTTTCAATTGCACAGGAATTTGTGAAATTACATGGCGGAAAAATCGCTGTACGGAGTAAAGTTGGTCAGGGAAGTGTTTTC
>CBFGNP010000567.1:0-3645 GCA_965650095.1 uncultured Pedobacter sp.
ATTGGGCGGCAGTATAAGCTTGGTAGGCAAGGTGGCTCATGTTTGCAGCCGAGTTAAAGTTTAGTTCAGAGAAAACAGCGTTGTCCTGCGGCAGCACAGCAGCGCATTTCATCGCGCCGTCACCTATAAAGGTTACTTTCCCTGCAGCCAGTTCATTTACAAAGCTATTTTCGTCAACAATCTTGGCTTCAGTCGGCACAACATAATTTAGGTCCTCATCAAATACCGCTGTAAAAACCTCCATTCTCCGGGCGTCTATCATCGCGCATATCAAGCCCTTATGTTCATTCTGCTGCGCTAAAAACCCGGCAGCCATCATCTGTAGGGTATTAATGGCTATAAGCGGTTTATCCAGCGCAAAACACAATCCTTTGGCAGTTGAAACTCCGATACGCAGTCCGGTGTAAGAACCGGGGCCTTTACTCACCGCTACCGCATCCAGATCCGTAAACTGTAATCCCACTGCATCCATCACTTCCTTGATAAATAAGGTCAGGCTACCGGCGTGAATATTACTGGCCATCTGCTCCTTTAAAGCAATCGTCTTCCCATCTCTGGAGATCGCAGCGGAACAAACTTGTGTAGCGGTTTCAATCTGAAGTATCGTAGCCATGGTATCGAATTAATATAGAATATCAGGTAAAATTAAGGGACGGGATCATGACCATGAGCCCCCCAGGGATGGCAGCGGCCAATGCGTTTCAATGTGAGCCAGCCTCCTTTAAAAGGGCCGTGCTTTTTTATCGCCTCTATTCCATACTGCGAACAAGTAGGTGTAAACCTGCAGTTTGCACCCAGTAACGGAGATAAAAGCCATTGATAGAGCTTAATCAGCCCTAAAAACAGCCAGCCAAAGATCTGTTTAATTAGTCCCATCTGCTTTCTTTACTTCATCTGCTTCCATAAGGGAATGCAATTTTTTAAAAGCAGCTAGCAGCTTCTTCTCAAAAAAAGAAGAGTCATAAATCTTTTTGCCGACAAACTGGAGGGAAAGCAACAGCAGCTGTTCCGACTCAGGTAGCAAAGCGTAAAGCTCCTGCTCCTTTTGCAACCGGTAAGCCTCGCGACACCGGCGCTTGATCAGGTTCCTGTCTACCGCCCTTTTGTATCTTTTTTTAGCTACGTTAACGACCACCTGTACGGGGTACTGGTGGTTATCCGCAACAAATAAATAAGATACGCGGTACGGATATAACAAAAAAGAAGAACCGTTCTTAAACACCAGGTCTAATAATTTCCTGCTGCATAACCGTTCTTCTTTATTAAATGTGTTCATCTTTTTGATTGCAAATTTGCAGACATTCTGATCTGCCAACACTAAAGTGCTGCAATCAAAAATTATGCTTTGTGGCGGCCTTCGCTTGAAACCGTTAATCTTTTTCTTCCTTTTGCGCGACGTGAAGCTAATACTCTTCTACCGTTTGCTGTAGCCATTCTTTCGCGGAAGCCGTGTTTGTTTCTTCTCTTTCTTTGCGAAGGTTGGAATGTTCTTTTCATAACTGTATTATATCTTGACTATTATTTTTAAATAACGAGGTGCAAATATATGGCGATTTTTATTTAATTGCAAATACATTTTAGCTATAGTTTCATTTCCTGAAAAATCATACTACATTCCCAAAGCAGCTTTTAGTTTTATATAGCCTGTTTTACTTACCGGGAGCCAGATGTCCGATTTTAAAAGTACAATGTAACTGTCTTTTTCCTTCAACTCAATACGCGAAACCTGTGCCAGGTTGATGATATAAGAACGGTGTATCCGTATGAACTGGCTGCTTTCCAGCGTCCGTTCGAAAAAACTCATCGTTTTGTTCTTATGAAAAATCCCTTCAGCAGTGCTCAGTTTCACATAGTCGTCGTCAGCCTCCAGGTAATGAATGTCAGCAATCGCAATGATCTTAATTACACCGTTCTTTTTAACTACTACCCTATTGCTCTGTGCCGGGCTCAAACCGGCTACTTCCAGCAGTTCCTGGTTAGCTGCATCGCTATGGTTCAACCTGGCCGGCAGCTTCTGCATGGCCTGTTCAAAACGGTCCTGTGCTATGGGCTTCAGCAAATAATCTACCGCATTAACCTCAAAAGCCTTAATTGCATATTCATCAAAGGCAGTGGTAAATATAACTGCCGGATGCTTTTCTACCAGTTCAAGCATCTCAAATCCGCTTATTTTAGGCATTTGAATATCAAGAAAAACAAGATCAGGCTGGTGTTCAGCAATGGCCTTTATCCCTTCAAAGCCATCGCTGCATTCGGCTACTACCTTTACTTCCGGAAAGTTGCTCAGGTAATGTTTCACCACATCCCTTGCTAAAGGTTCATCATCAATCAATATCGTTCTTATCATGCTGCTGAGGTATTTTAAGCGTCGTTACAAATATATTTTCATCTATCACATCCGTTTTGAGCAATCTTTCATCGGCAAACAGCAGGTATAGCCTGCGGCGAATGGCAGTTAGGCCAAAACCGGTACCACCGGTTGCTTTCAGTTCCGGATCAAAAGGATTCTGTACCCTGATCACCAGGTGATTGTGCTGCAATTTTACGTCCAGAGAAATGGTGATCGCCGCAGCTGTATTGTACAAACCGAATTTTATGGCGTTTTCCACGATAGGCTGCAAAAGCGTTCCCGGTAAACGTAAATTTAAAGTTTCTTCGGCTATTTTCACATCGATATTTAAGCGGTGACTGAACCGGACTTTTTCTATTTCAAGGTACAGGCCGATGTATTCCATCTCTTCATCCACACTTACCCAAACCTCATCATCCCTTTTTAAGGTACCTCTTAAAAAAGAGGCCAGTTTGGTAATCATCGTCCCCGCTTCTTTAGGGTTTACAATAGTCAGCGCATACACCGAATTTAAACTATTGAACAGAAAATGTGGTTGCAGCTGGTGCCGCAACTTATTTAATTCGGCCTCTTTGCTTAAATTTTGTGCAGCCAGCAGGCGTTCCTGGGTGGCCGACTGCTCCTCCAGCCGGTACCACAAAATATTGGCCAGTGCACACCAGGCTACAAATACAAATAGAATAAGGAAACGCACCGTAAGTGAAAAATCCAGAAAGTTCAAATAGGTTTTCTCGCCTGCAAAGACCAACCCCAGCACAAATTTGCTCATAAAGGTGATGAACAAGGCCATAATGAAAGTGAGCGCCAGCACAAAAATTATGGTTTCATTCTTCGGCTGATAATAGCCCAGCAAATTGCTCAAAATGATACAGGACAAAGCAAGTAACCCATTAGTAATCAAGCTATCTGTGACAGAAATAGCCAAACTAAAATTAAGCGTACTGTAAAAGAGACATATAAATATCTGTACCCAGCCCAGGAAAACTGCTATTGCAATTCTCTGTATCTTTGGCACGGATAAAGGTGTATTTGTCAAAATAGTTCAATTGAAGGGGTAGAAAATGGCAAAAGTTCCTGTAAGTACGATTTATGGTGGTTTACACTTTCTAAAAATGCATCTACATCATTCGGCTCATGCAATACCGAGGCGAGTTCAGCGCCATCGACGGGCGACTGTATCTCATACAGATCCGCTACGCAGATGAAATTCCAGGTCACCATTTCCCCCCGGCAATTCCGGAAAGGCACATGAAAGCTTCCTGCCTGGGATTCGGCCTTTAAAAGCGCCTCGGCAT
>CBFGNP010000568.1:0-3639 GCA_965650095.1 uncultured Pedobacter sp.
ATCAGCAGATTGGGTGATCGATATTGGTCCCGAAGGTGGCGATAAAGGGGGGGATGTGGTTTTTGAGGGCATTCCTGAAGATCTTTTAGCCATAAAAGCATCTTACACCGCTAAATATTTAAAGAAGCACCTGAAGCCTGCATGAATTTAATCCTTCCTGAAAAATCTATTAAATCATTGTATCTTCGCGCATGCTTTTTTTAACCCTCTTTCTTGGCATTGTCGTAAACATGTTAGGCTACATCCCTCCGGGTAACATCAACCTGACTGTAGTTCAGATTACAATTACAAGGGGCATCCGGCAGGCATTGTATTTCATTACGGCCTTCTCTGTCGTCGAAGTGCTGTTCACCTTTGGTGTTATGCGTTTTGTCCAGTGGTTATCCAGCGAAATCAATCTTGAAAATACGATAGATGTAGTTATGGTGCTGATGTTTGGTATTTTGGGGGTGTTGACCTGGAAATCAAGAAAGGAAATGCCCAAAGCAGATTATTCCAAAAAGGATAGCATCCGGTATGGATTGCTTTTAGGAGTGATCAATCCGATGCAGATTCCTTACTGGCTATTTATAGGAACCTATCTCATTTCTCATGAATGGATTGATATCGGTTACCTTTCTCTTTCCGTTTTTAGTATCGGCTCAGGTATTGGCGCTGCACTGGCTTTATATGGATTTGCGCGCTTTGCACAGTATATACAGGAAAAGTTTGCCTTAAGTAGTTATGTGATCAGCAAAAGTATTGCCATGCTTTTCTTTGCACTATCAGCCTACCATGTCGGAAAACTCACTTATATCCACTGGATCAAATAAAAGCCGATTATAAAAGTTGTGAGAATTATCTGTTGAAGTAAGCTAAAGTGGCTTCTTTATCTTTTTGGAGCTGTAATTTCAGCGCTTCTAATCCGGCGAATTTAACATCGTGTCTTAAAAATTCAAGGAAGGTCATGGTGATGTTCTGACCGTAAATTTCCTGGTTGAAATCAAAAATATTCACTTCAATATTCCTGGTCATACCGTTGATTGTAGGTCTTTGGCCAATGTAGGCCATTCCTTTAAACGACTGGCCCGACATATCAACCGTTACTGCATAAATGCCGTCAGACGGGATCAGTTTATAAGTTTCTTCAATAAATATATTGGCTGTAGGGAAGCCTATTGTTCTGCCGATCTTATCCCCTTTAATCACCCTCCCGTATAAGGAAAAATGATAACCCAGGTACTCGGCAGCAAGCGCGACCTGGCCATTTAACAGGGCATTACGAATCTTCGTTGAGCTTACCGAAACATCATTAATATCCTGTTCGGGGATCACTTCAATTTTGTAACCATAAGTTTTAGCACCTGCTTCCAGTTCCGGCATACCGCCCGCCCTGTTCTTGCCAAAGCGATGGTCATAACCGACTATTAAATTTTTAATGCCAATGGTCTCCACCAGAATGTCCTCAATATATTCAGTCGGACTCAGGTTAGAGAAATCGCGGGTAAAAGGGGTAATGATCAAATGATCTACACCGAGGCCCGCCAGTATCCTGGCTTTTTCTTCAATTGTATTGATCATCTTCAGGTCCTGGTTCTCCGGATCTATAATTAACCTTGGGTGAGGAAAGAAGGTAAGGATCACACTTTCACCACCGGTTGATCTGGCCAGCTCACACAGTCTTCTAATGATTTTCTGATGACCATAATGTACGCCGTCGAACGTGCCAATGGTTGCAACTGCATTATTTAATCTTTTAAATTCAGAAAAATGATTGTATATCTTCATAAAATTAATGTAAGGCCTGGCGCTTTACCACACCTCCCTTTATATCAGCAATTTGCTGCTGTATAACAAATGCGTCCGGATCAATTTGCCGTATTGCGGTCTGGAGCTTGCCCATTTCCAGTTTTGTTACAACAGTATATAGAATATCGATGTCTTTTTGTTCACCGTAACCACCTTCACCCTTATAAATGGTTACCCCCCTTTTCATCTGGTTAATAATGAATTTTTTAATCTGGACATTTTTCACAGAGATCACCGTAACACCGGTATATTGTTCGATACCATTCACGATATAATCAACGGTATTAGATGCAGAAAGGTAGGTCAGGATCGCATAGAGAGCGGTGTCAATACTCAATAGTATTGCTGCGAACGAAAAAATCACAATGTTTAGAATGAGGATAATGTTGCCTACCGTCAGTGTACTGTTCTTACTGATGTATAGGGCCAATACCTCTGTGCCGTCAATCACACAGCCCCCTCTCATGGCTAAGCCAATTCCCCCGCCTAAAAACAGTCCGCCAAAAAAGGCGATCAGTAAAGGGTCATGGGTAATCGGTTTAAAAGGAGCTATAAAGAGTAACAGGGCCAGGATGGCTATGGCTATGGAAGTTTTAACCGCAAAGATTTTACCGATCTGTCTGTATCCTAAAACAACAAAAGGGATGTTAATCAGGATAATCAGATAAGAAAGTCTTAGCCCGGTAATGTTGCTGATTAAAAGTGATATACCGGTTACTCCACCATCAATAAAACCGCTGGGCAGCAAGAAACTTTTCAGTCCGAAACATGCAGAAACAATACCACATGCGATTAGGAACATGTTTTTTGCGAAGTTTAACTTTGTTGATTTCGAGTGACCACGCATACCTATGTTTTTTTCTCTCTAAGGTAATCAACCAGATCCTTTACTTCAAAAGCATTTTCCAATAAAAAGTCACCGCTTCTGGTACGCACCAGTTTCGACAGATAAGCACCATTGTTCAACTGTTTACCAAAATCTGAAACCAGGGATCTGATGTAAGTTCCTTTACTGCATACGATTCTAAAATCTACTTCCGGCAAATCTATCCGTGTAATTTCAAAAACGGATACCGTAACATTGCGCAAACGCAGCTCTGTTTCTTCGCCGCGACGGGCCTTTACATAAAGACGTTCGCCATTTATTTTTACCGCTGAATGCGCAGGAGGGTATTGCTGTATATCACCTCTAAAAGGCGCAGCAGCACCGTAAATAGCTTCCTCAGTAAGTCCATCTAGGGGGTATTCCTGGTCAACTACAGTCTCCATATCAAAAGAGGGAGTAGTAGCACCCAGGATCATTGTGCCTGTATATTCTTTTTCTTGTGCCTGAAAGGTGTCGATCTGTTTGGTTAATTTCCCTGTGCAGATGATGAGGAGCCCGGTAGCCAGTGGATCTAAAGTCCCGGCATGGCCAACCTTCAATTTCAAGGGTTTTAAGGAGTTCCTGATCTTTCCTACCACATCGAAACTGGTCCATTTATAGGGCTTGTTGATCAGCAATAATTCTCCCTCAGCAAAATTAAATTCAGGAAACACTTTGTTCTTTAGAGGTTCTTGTTGTTGGTCGGCCATTATAATACATTCATTTCAACCCCGGAATAATAGAGGGCAATTAAAACCACACCGATGATGATCCTATACCAGCCAAAAATGCGAAATCCGTGTTTAGATAAAAAGCCAATAAACGATTTAATGGCGATAATGGCTACAATGAAGGCAACCAGGTTGCCAAAAAGTAATAGCTTAATGTTCGCTGCGTTCAGGAGATGGAGGCCTTTTAGTAATTTATATCCGGTTGCAGCACACATGGTAGGTACGGCAAGGAAAAAAGAAAATTCAGCTGCGGCG
>CBFGNP010000569.1:0-3637 GCA_965650095.1 uncultured Pedobacter sp.
GACGATGATTAAGGAGGCTGATGTTCCTTTAGCAGAGGCCATTCAAATGATGACATCAACGCCTGCCAGAATACTGGGAGTAGCCAATAGAAAAGGAACAATTTTGGAAGGTAAGGATGCCGATCTGGTACTTTTTGACGAAAATATCAACATCAGCCTGACCATGATAAAAGGTAAAATTATTTATAATCGCGATCAGGAGTTGCAGCAGAATCCATTGAAATTATAAACCAGATAGAACGATGATTAAAGAAATTGAAAAAGATAATCTCAAGATACAGATACTTGAAAACAGAACATTGCTTGGTTCGATAGCAGCTGAGGCAGTTTATCGGCAGATATCAATATTGTTTGAGACAGAGTCCTATGTCAATATGATTTTTGCAGCTGCGCCATCACAAAATGAGTTTTTAAATGCTTTGCTTGAAAAGGATATTGACTGGTCGCGAATCAATGCTTTTCACATGGATGAGTACATAGGACTTGATCAGGATGCTCCTCAGGGCTTTGGTAATTTTCTAAAATCGAGACTTTTCAGCCATGTTCCTTTCCGTTCCGTAAATTATATCAACGGGAATAACTCAGATGTAAAGGCAGAATGTTTAAGGTACGCAAGTTTACTAAACGAATATCCTCCACACATCGTTTGCATGGGGATTGGCGAAAACACCCACCTTGCTTTTAATGATCCTCATGTCGCGGATTTTGAAGATAAAACCAAAGTTAAAGTGGTCGATCTCGATCAGGAATGCAGGCAACAGCAAGTCAACGATGGATGTTTTGCTACAATTGATAAAGTACCCGAATATGCGATTACATTGACCATCCCCACCTTATTCTCCGGCAGGTATTTATTTTGCATGGTTCCCGGAGAAAAAAAGGCGAGAGCTGTACACCATACGGTTACGCAGGAGATTAATAAGGAATATCCTTCTACGATCCTGCGCAGGCATCCACACGCCAGAATGTTTACGGATATCCAAAGCGCCATGTTTCTTTAACCGTTCAGGAATTTATCATCACGTGCTCAGATAAAAAAAGTATTTTTGTTTGTGCATTTATTTTATTTGATAAAATGTTGCAAATTTATAGCGATAAGATTATCTGAAGAAAACAATGAAGAAAACCGAAGAGAAAGAATTGGTGGGCGTACGTGAAATTGCACGGAAGGCAAATGTTTCAATAGCTACTGTTGACCGGGTTTTGCATAACAGAACGGGGGTTTCGGCTAAAACAAAAGCGAAGATTGACGCAATTATCGAGGAATTAAATTATAAGCCTAATATCCTGGCAAGACGATTGGCCTCTAAGCAGATTTTAAGGTTTGCCGTTTTGATTCCTTCTGTGTCGAAAGAAACAGATTATTGGAATGCACCATTGACCGGAGTACTGCAGGCTGGGTCTGAAATTTCTGCCTATGGCATACAGATAGAGACCTTTCTTTTTGATCAGAATGATAAAAAATCATTTGTAAAGCAATCGGAAAAGGCAATGCAAGGTAATTTTAACGGTATATTGCTGGCCCCGATGTTTATTGAGGAATCTAGCCGTTTTGTCGAAGAATGTTCAAAACAGAATATTCCTTTTGTATTTATCAATTCCGATATTCCTGATATCAACAGCCTGTGTTACATTGGTCCTGATTTATACCATAGTGGTTATCTCTCTGCCCACATTTCAGGTTACCTGCTAAAAGAAAGCGATAAGGTTTTAATCGTTAACATTTCTAAGGAGATAGACAACCACCACCACTTGCTCAGAAAAGAAGAAGGATTCAGAAAATATTTCTCTGATAACCATAAATCTAACGAGATTATCAAAGTAGATATAAGGGATACCGCTTATGAATATGTGAAAAATAGTCTTTCTGCCACATTAAAGGCAAGCGAGGTAAACCTCATCTTTGTAACTAATTCCCGTGTTTCATCGGTAGCACGCTATCTTGAAGAAGAAAAGATTGAAAATGTTAAGTTAATTGGGTTCGACTTTTTAAATGATAATATCGAATACCTTAAAAAACAGACCATAGATTTTCTGATTTGTCAGAAACCAATAGAACAAGGTTACAGAGGTATAATGGCCCTTTATACACATTTTGTTCATACTGCAGCTGTAGAAAAGGTTTATTACATGCCTATCGACATCATTACAAAGGAGAATTATCAGTTTTACAGAAACTAATAATTTTACGGATGCTAAGATCGTTGAATAACTAGCCAATAGAACGTCCCAGAAAACTGTAAAAATTCTTCAAATTGCATTAGCCAATTTGAACCTGTTAATTAACATGATAAGATTTTTTACAAGAACTGGTGTCATTGCTTTTTTCTTTTGCTTTGGCCATTCCATAAGCAATGGACAAAGCGTTAGCTTACCTAAGCAAAGCGATAGGTGGGCCATACAATCCGATGGAAGTATTGCCTGGAACGTTAGCAAAAACCTGCCGCACACAGATCATATTGAGATGGCTGGGGAAAAGGTAGCCATATGGGTAGAATACGGATTGGATACGGTAAAAAGAGCTAAAATCAACAGAACCCTTGTATTCCCAACTTTCCGCATGTTGCCCGATGGGACCAGAACACACATCTCTTATTCCTTTCAGGATACCGAATTACCGCGGTTTTATATCAATAGAAAGTTGTTTGATCTTACATCAGCTAAAAGCAGTAAGAAGGGCAGTCTGGGCTGCGACATTCAAAGCATAAACCATAAAGGCGTTATGCGGATAAACGCAGAAATAGGAACGCCGGTTGTAGCTAGGCTTGAACGAAGTTTTTTTCCGTCCGTCGATCAACCAATGGCCATAGAAAAGTTTGTTTTTACCAACACATCTCAAACGGACCTTTCTGTCTCCATGGAATATTTGAAACGGGAGGTCAGGACCGACCCTGCGATGAGCAAAGTACAATCCCATAGTGTCATTATGGGAACGGTAGGGGAAGGTAACCAGGTGTTGAAACCAGGAAAGTCAGCCACCTTCGCCGTTTATTATTTGGCTACAGATCATCCGGATCAGCTGCCCCTGATCAATCCCGATATAGAAGAGCAAAAGAGGATAACACGAGTAGCCGAGATCGCAGCCCCTTTGAAATTAGAAACACCAGACAAGGTCTTGAACACAGCCTTCGAATTTGCTAAATTAAGGGCAACAGAAAGTATTTATAAAACTAAGGGCGGATACATGCATGGTCCGGGCGGCTTGGCCTATTATGCAGCAATATGGGCTAACGATCAGGCAGAATATATCAATCCTTATTTTGCTTTTTCAGGTGACAGGATAGGAAACCTCTCGGCAATGAATGCTTACGCCTGGTTTGGTAAGTACATGAATCCAGCTTATAAGCCCATTCCAAGCTCAATCGTTGCAGAGGGTGATGCGATCTGGAAAGGTGCCGGCGATAGGGGAGATCAGGCCATGATTGCCTATGGTGCCGCACGCTATGCGCTGGCCAACGGCAATATTGATTCCGCCCGTAAGTTGTGGCCTTTGATTGAATGGTGTTTGGAATACAGCAGGCGTAAACTCAACCAGGAGGGCGTGGTTACCTCTGATAAAGATGAACTTGAAGGCCGTTTCCCGGCAGGAAAGGCCAATCTGTCTACCAATACTTTATATTACGATGCACTGCGCTCC
>CBFGNP010000570.1:0-3636 GCA_965650095.1 uncultured Pedobacter sp.
CGTTAACAATAATCTTAACTGTTACGCTTTCCTTGTCACCACGGTGCATGAATTTGCACATCTGCTAACCTGGAATGATCATAAGAACCGGGTTAAACCTCATGGAAATGAGTGGAAATACAATTTCAGAAGGATGATGGCTCCTTTTTTGGAAGAGGAAATTTTTCCGGAGGATGTAAAGATGGCCATCAGCAGCTACCTGAATAATCCCTCTGCTGCCAGTTGTACAGACCTGAAGCTTTCTCGGGCGTTAAAAAAATATGATCAGTTGGCGGATGTATCGAGGCTGGAAGAATTGCCTATGCATACGGTCTTTACCATCAAGGATGGCCGCCAATTCAAAAAAGGGGAAAAGCTTAGAAAAAGATATCGATGCGTTTGTCTGGATAATGGAAATATTTATTTATTTAATCCTTTGGCAGAGGTAACGCTGGAAGCGACAGGAACCTAGTTTAATCCGTGCCTAATAAGCCAGCAGACGCTCAACCATATCAGCTAAGCGGCTTTTTGCAAGGAAATCGTCTTCCAGGATCTTATTCATTGGAACGGCAGTGTCGCTGCTTGCACAGCGTATCACCGGGGCGTCAAGGTATTGGAAGCAGTGTTCAGCAATCCATGCCGCCAGTTCGGCGCCAAAACCAGAACTAAGGGTATCTTCATGCAAAATGAGGACTCTGCCCGTCGTTTTCACGGCGCTGGCTACTGCCTCTTTGTCCCAGGGTTGCAAACTTCGTAAATCAACTAAGGTGGCTGAGCATTGAGGAGTTTCGTCCAGGTAAGATAATGCCCAATGGACACCCAAACCATAAGTGATGATACAAAGCTGTTCACCTTGTCTTAACACATTTGCTTTGCCGATTTCCGTGGTATAAAACCCTTCAGGCACAGCGCCGGTCAAACTTCTATACAGATATTTATGTTCAAAATACATGACCGGATTCGGGTCTTCAATGGCGGCAAGCAGCAGTCCCTTGGCATCATCCGGGAACGCAGGATAAACTACCTTTAAGCCAGGTGTCTTAGTAAACCAGGCTTCATTGCTCTGAGAATGAAAAGGACCCGCACCGCTACCTGCACCGGTAGGCATTCGTACCACTACATCTGCTTTTTCCCCCCAGCGATAATGTGTTTTAGCCAGGTTGTTTACGATCTGATTAAAACCGCAGGTCACAAAGTCAGCAAACTGCATTTCCATTACCGCCTTATGCCCATTGATAGAAAGGCCAAGGGCTGCGCCTACAATAGCAGATTCACAGATAGGCGTATTACGTACCCGCTCTTTGCCAAACTCGTTTAGAAAGCCCTCAGTGATTTTAAAAGCGCCTCCATATCCTGCAATATCCTGACCCAACAGCACCAGGTTTTTATGCCTTTGCATGCCGACTCTCAGCCCGTCAGCTATGGCATTGAGATAACGCAGCTCCCTTTCTGGTCCGGCCGGTTTTGCAACTGTTTGCTGATAGGGGAAATACATATCTTTACTTTCCCTGCAACTATCAGCAATTGGCTCATCCTCACTAAAGGCCTTTTCTACTTCCTGTTCAATTTCTATTTTGAAGTTCGAACTGATTTCCGCGATTGATTCCTGTGTAAGAATATTTTGCTCCAGAAGATAGGTCTCAAAATTTCTAACCGGATCTTTGGCGCCCCATTCCTCAATTAGTTCCTGGGGTACATATTTAGTTCCTGAAGCCTCTTCATGCCCCCGCATCCTGAATGTTAAACATTCGATCAATACCGGTTTAGGATTTTGTCTCATCCTTGTCGCTACCCTATCAATTAGATCATACACCTCCAGGATGTTATTGCCATCTACCTGAAGACCCTCAATTCCATATCCAATTGCCTTATCTGCCAGATTTTTACATTTAAACTGCTCAGAAACCGGAGTGGAAAGACCGTAACCGTTATTCTCTATCAGAAAGATAACAGGCAGATCCCAGACCGCGGCTACATTGATGGCCTCATGAAAATCACCTTCACTTGTCGCCCCCTCACCCGTAAATACCAGGGTGGCATGTGGTGTATTCGAAATGAGATCGGCCAGGGCAATACCATCAGCAATGGCCATCTGAGGCCCCAGATGTGAAATCATCCCAATGATCTTGTGTTCCTGAGTGCCGAAATGGAAGGAGCGGTCCCTGCCCTTGGTAAAGCCTGTTGCCTTGCCCTGCCATTGTGCCATTAACTTTGACAGCGGCACATTTCTGGAAGTGAAAACACCCAGGTTTCTGTGCATCGGAAGAATATATTCGGCATGATTCATGGCCATGGCGCTGCCCACTGCAATCGCTTCCTGCCCAATACCTGAAAACCATTTTCCAATGCGTCCCTGACGGAGTAGAATAAGCATTTTTTCCTCTACCATACGGGGGTAGAGGAGCTGCAGATAAAAATTCAGCAATGTAACGTTATCCTTATCCTTTCTGTCGAAGGTCATAATGATCAGTTTTTTTGGCCTTTATTCTTTTCTTCCCATAATTTGGCAAATGATTTAGGTGCAACATTCGGCATTTCCCGATACTTGCCCCACATTTTTTTAAAGAGAAACTTAAGGAAGAAATTTTTGACTTTCCCCCCGAAGCTATCCATCCTGGATCTTTTCAGCATTCCAATTTTCCAGATCTTCCAGCCAATTTCTTCTCCTCTCGTATTTTCGTGTGAGGCAGCAGCGTCTCGTCTGTTGAGCAGCAGCATTTTATGGATGTCGATCTTCACCGGGCAGACTTCAGAACATTTTCCACATAAGCTGGAAGCGTAGCTGAGGTGTTTAAAGTCAGTCATCCCTTTTAAATGCGGAGTAATGATGGAGCCAATGGGGCCACTATAAGTGGTATTATAAGTGTGACCGCCAATGTTCTTGTATACCGGGCAGGCATTTAGGCAGGCACCACACCGAATGCAATATAATCCCTGTCGCTGATCTTTTTGTGCCAGTAAGTTTGTACGGCCGTTGTCCAGCAGGATCACATACATCTCTTCCGGGCCGTCCGTGTCCTCGCCATGTTTAGGGCCAGTTAATATGGTGTTGTACACCGTTAGATTTTGTCCTGTGCCATGGCTGGCCAGAAGTGGCCAGAACAGGTCAAGGTCTGCTATGGAAGGGATGACTTTTTCAATACCAACAATGGCGATGTGAATTTTCGGAAAGGTCGTGCAGAGCCTTGCATTTCCTTCATTCTCTGTTAAGGCAATACTTCCCGTATCGGCAATTAAGAAGTTTCCTCCGCTGATGCCAATATCGGCATTCAGGTATTTTTCTCTTAATAGCTCCCTTGCTTTTTGTGTAAGCTGCTGCGGCGTATAGTCTAGCGGAGTACCGAACTTTTCATGGAACAACTTAGCAATGTCTTCCTTGTTCAGGTGCATAGCCGGAGTAACAATATGATAAGGGTGCTGGCCCAGAAGTTGAACAATATATTCACCCAGGTCGCTTTCCAGGGACTCAATGCCATGCTCTCCCAGGAATTCATTGAGATGAATCTCTTCGGTAGTCATCGATTTCGATTTGATCA
Source organism: uncultured Pedobacter sp. (assembly GCA_965650095.1). Lineage (GTDB taxonomy): Bacteria > Bacteroidota > Bacteroidia > Sphingobacteriales > Sphingobacteriaceae > Pedobacter. Next base: position 3,516 of record CBFGNP010000570.1, read on the forward strand.
CCGTTTTGCCACCGCTTTTATTTATGATGTTGAGGATTTCCTGCTGTGCCTCTTCGGTATTATTTGCCCAAAGTACTTTTCCGCCCCTGCGCTGGAAATTCGCTTCAAACTCGGGTAAAAA
>CBFGNP010000571.1:0-3632 GCA_965650095.1 uncultured Pedobacter sp.
CCCGAAGCCCGGGGCCTTCCGTACCATTCGTTCCGCGCCGGACTGCCAGTTGGTGGGTAACGATAGAAGACCTGCAATGGTCACAAAAAAAGGTTGTAGACAATATAAAGCGAAGGGCCGCTGCCTTTGCTGAAGCTAAAATAGACATGGCCATTCACTATGGCTGGCATATCCGTTTCGATTTTTCTAATTATTTTGGTCAGCTGCATGGCTACATGGCCAATGTATGCGATGAGCTCCACAAATACGATATCAAATTTATGGACCATTATTCCTGCAACCATGTGGAAAGACCCCGCGGGCAGGAGGAATTCAGGAAACTGCATCGTGGCCAGCGGCATCATGTGCTGTTGTTCCATGACGCGAAGGCCGCCGAATTTGCGCAATATGAGGGATATTTCTTTAAGGATATCTGCGAAGTAGATATTCGTGACGGGAGCAGGGGATACGCCCGGCAATATCAGATGGAAACCTTTTGCCACAATAACCCAGGCTTTTTGAATATGCATGCAAAGTACCTGGAAAGACTTTTCAAGGAAGTTCCCCTGGATGGAATAGAAGTAGATGACATGTGCGACTATTCAGGCCTTACCACTTGCGGCTGTAAGTACTGCCGGGAGCGGTTTAAAAAAGATTATGGGCATGAAATTCCTGCCTTTGGCGAAAAGGAATTCTGGGGGGATGTGAAAAAGCCGATGCTGCAGTGGGGTAATTATGAAAATCCTGCATTCAGAGATTGGTTAAGAATGAAAACTGATGTGATCGTAGATCATGTTAAAATGATCAAGAATATTGTCGGCGATAAACCCTTGATGTCCTGTTGCTCCAGCACCGGGCCTATTGCACTCAACGGCATTTCGCTTGACCTGGAAAAAATGGCCCCGCACCTTGATTTTTTTATGCTCGAAAACGTGGGTACCAATGTGAAGAGTGTTGACTGGGTAAAAATGGATGCAGAGGCACTGAACCAAAAAGATATTGCTGATAAACGGGGCAATGCACCCGCTATGGCCTTAAGTTATACCATCTATGAAAAAGGTGGTTATCTGGGCTGGGCATTGAGCCGGTTCTGGGGTGTTGCCAACTGGAGCAGCACACACAACCAAAGGCTTGAAGAAGATCCTGCTGATGCGATGGAAATGGAGGATGTGATACGACCTTCCAATTTATGGGAAGTCAAACACAACGATCTTAAACCTCAGGACGGGAAGGATTTAGTTGAAGTCAGAGTTGTAAATAATAAGTTTTGTAAAGATAACGGATGGAAAGGGACAGATGGTTTGGAGCATTGGGATCATGCAAAGGCCTGGTCAAAAAAGCTGCTTGAAAACAACATTGGTTATCGTTTTGTACGGTATGAAGAGCTTGCAGACTCCGCATCGTTGAGGAGAGAAGCAAGCCCTTTAATTCTGGATGGGGTAGGTTGTGTCTCTGAACTACAGTTTAAAGCCATTCAATCCTATCTTACTGCTGGTGGCAAGGCATGGATATCTTTTCCTTTTGGTACGCATGATGAGAAAGGTTTTAAGCGGACAAATCCCTTATCAGACCAATTGATCAACACAGATTATAAAAATCTGGTGATTACAGGCTCTATAACGAAATCAGACGTGTTGGCTGAAATGATTAATAAAGGATTTTTGAAGCCTGTTTTGCGCCAGATTTCAGGAGAAAAAGGCTGGGTAGCCAGGGTAAGAACCTATCATGGCAAGCCCGTTATCCATTTGATGAATACCGCACTCACTGGTATTCCGCACCCGGTGATCAAAGACAATGCAGGCATTAGCATTCTGGCAGATATCGGCTCAAAAATTCTGAACAATGCGTTGCAGTTCGAGATCAATACTGCTAAGTTAAAGCTTCCGGATCTGAAGATAATGAGTCCGGAACTGGGCGATGAACACAAAGAAGTGCTGACGCATAAGTCGAAAACCGGCTATACCATTATTGATGTTAACTTAAATGGTATGAAAGTTTATGCCGAAATGCTGAGTGTATAGGCCTGAAGCCCTCTAAATCGGTATAAAGTCTTTATTTACACAGCGTTAATGATAAAATAATATGATTTAGGTTTGTTTTTTAAAAACATTGATGTATATTAGGGTACGTAACCGTAAATACAAAAATGCAGCTGACGCGGTTGTTTATATCGGGAAATAAGATTGTTATTATGAAGATCATGGATTTTACCACAAAGCTTCTTGTTACAATATTAATGGTAATCTTCTCCGGAAGAAATAGCCACGCTGTAAACTTGCCCGCCACATGCAGTGGTGGTGGCGGCGGACTGAAGGATAGTCTGCTCTATTTTATGGATCGATCTGGAAAATCCACTATGGTCAAGCACCTGCCCGATTGGCAGCGGAAGCGACAGCAAATCCTCGAAGGTATGGAGCAGGCAATGGGTAAACTGCCCGATCGTAAAAATCTGCCCGATTTAAAGGTACAGTTAATAGATAGCGTTAGCGAAGCTGATCATGTGCGTTACACCATTCGGTTTACTGTGGTTGAGAATGAAACCCTTCCTGCCCATTTATACATTCCGAAGCAAGTCGGAAAGCTGAAAAAGCTGCCTGCCATGCTGGTTCTCCATGGTACCAGTGGACTTGGTAAACTGGCAGTCAGTGGTATTGATACAAAACCCAACCGGGCCTATGCCAAAGAGCTTGCCCAAAGGGGCTATGTGGTCATTGCCCCGGATTATCCAAGCTTTGGGGATTTAAAAAATTATGATTTTGAATGTGACCGCTACCAGTCGGGAACCATGAAGGCCATATTTAACCACATGCGGTGTGTAGACCTGTTGCAATCGCGAACAGATGTTGATCCCGATCGTATCGGGGTAATCGGCCATTCCCTGGGTGGACATAATGCAATTTTTGTTGGCGCATTTGACCCTCGTATAAAAGTAATTGTATCCAGCTGCGGCTGGACGCTAATGGAGCATTATAATGCAGGAGAGGAGGTGTCTAAAAAACACGGAGGGAAACTGGGCCCCTGGGCGCAAACAAGGTACATGCCGCTCATAAGGGATAAATATGATCTTGATGCTGCGAAGGTCCCATTTAATTTTGATGGGGCAATAGCCGCCCTGGCTCCAAGGCCTTTTTTTTCCAACTCGCCAATAGGAGATGCAAATTTTGATGTTAAGGGTGTGAAAGAAGGGATTGCGAATGTGTCTGGAGTTTATAAGTTCTTTAATGCAGAGAGCCATCTCCAGGTGCGGTATCCTGATGCCGGGCACGACTTCCCTCCGGAAACAAGACTGGAGGCATATAAATTTATCGATACGGCGCTTCATCACAGCAGTGTTAACGATAAATTGTTGTTTTAATAAATCATAGCTTACAAAAAGGAGTAAAAACCAATGAACCACATCATATACAGGACGCCGATATCTATTTACCGGGTACGCACACGATAATGTGTTATAGCCTAAAAACTTAAAATTAAACCACATACCATGCTGAAAATTTACACCAACATTAAAAGCTCATGGCGAATTCCCAAATGGGGATTCCTCATGGCAGTTTTACTTGTCACGTTAGTCCCGGGGCAGGTTTTCTCACAAGATTTGAAAATAATTAAGGGTACAGTTACCGAGGCTCCGAACGGCCTGCCGCTTCCAGGGG
>CBFGNP010000572.1:0-3631 GCA_965650095.1 uncultured Pedobacter sp.
TTCATTGGAAAAATAGCAAAAGCTGAGACACCGATCATTCCAGGTTCCGGCGGCAAAGTAGAATTTAAAGGAACCAGCTGGGACGCGAGTTCAGAAGAACACATCTCTGCCGGAGAACACGTGATCATTACCGAAACAAGAAGTATCTTATTAATTGTTAAACCCCTCAAAAGCTTATGACCCCATCAACCTACATTTTAATTATTTTAGCCGTTTTTGTTCTGATTGCATTCTTCTCGACCTTTAAGGTTGTGCCACAAAGATCAGTATTCATTATAGAACGCCTGGGAAAATACAGCCGCTCTCTTGAGGCGGGGTTTCATATCTTGATCCCATTTATTGATAAAATAGCCTATAAGCAAAATCTGAAAGAACAGGCCATCGATGTGGCCTCACAGATCTGTATCACCAAAGACAATATTGCAGTAGAAGTCGACGGTATTTTATACCTGCAGGTAATGGATCCACAAAAAGCTTCCTATGGTATTGACAATTACCGTTTTGCAGTGATTCAGATTTCCCAGACGACAATGCGGAGTGTAATTGGCAGAATGGAGCTGGATAAAACATTTGAAGAGCGGGAAACAGTAAATGCGACGATTGTGGGAGCAGTTGATAAAGCGAGTGAGCCCTGGGGAATTAAAGTTTCAAGATATGAAGTGAAGAACATATCACCTCCTCAAAGTATTCGGGATGCAATGGAAAAGCAAATGCGTGCGGAACGCGAGAAGAGAGCGTTAATTGCTGAGTCTGAAGGTGACAAGCAGGCAAAGATTAATCGTGCTGAAGGGGATAAGCAGGAAATGATCGCAAGGTCGGAAGGTGAAAAAATGCGTAAAATAAACGAAGCAAGTGGTACGGCTTCAGAAATTGAAATGGTGGCCATAGCAACAGCTAAGGGGATTTTAGAGATTGCAAAATCGATCAATCAGGAAGGTGGTATGAATGCCGTAAATCTGCGCATCGCTGAACAATACCTTACAGAATTCGGAAAGCTGGCCAAAACAAACAATACGATGATTGTACCGGCTGACCTTTCCGATATTGCTGGAGTAATTTCAAGTGTTACATCTGTACTGAATAAAAGTAATCTATCAGTGAAAAATTAAAAGCCGGTATTAGTTACGTGGTGTTACCCTATTGCGCTCCGTTTCTGAACTGGCAGACAACTCTAACATACATGTCTTTTCTGTTGAACCCATCCGGTGCTGTAAAGCGCTGGATGGGTTCATGATAACAGGTGTTTAGCTTATGCGTTTTCCAGATCAGCAATCACCAGTTTTTTCATTTTCATGAGCACCGGCATCACTCTTTGGGCACGCGCAGGATCGCTGATCCATTCGCCTATTTTTTTCGGTATGATTTGCCAGCTTATTCCATATTTATCTGTTAACCAGCCGCAGGCAACTTCATGGCCTCCATTGGAGGTCAGCTGTTGCCAGTAATTGTCAATTTCATCTTGTGTTTCGCATTCCACAACCAACGATATAGCATCGTTAAAATTAAACCCGTGATCTTCATGGCTGTCCATCGCCATAACTACAAAGTCGTTAAGTTTGAACTGGGCATGCTTTACGAAGCTGGGATTTTCTATAGCTTGATCGCCATATTTCAGAATGCCCTCGATACTGGAATTAGGAAACACATGTGTGTAATAATGAATTGCATTTTCGGCTTCGCCAGCTTTGTTTCCTGTAAACATTAATGTAGGACAAAATTTTTGAGTTGTACCTCCTTTATCAGCGGTATATAACTGCCAGGACACCCCGAATTTATCTTGTACCCAACCGTATTTCGAACTCCAGTCATAACTGTCAAGCGGCATTAATGCGTTACCGCCATCAATTAATTTATTCCAGTAATTTTCAGTTTCTTCTGCGCTTTTACACATCACCATAAATGAAACAGATGGGTTAGGAGAGGAGATCGGCCCGTCGTTCAGCAACATGAATTTCTGTCCGCTCAATTCAATTTGTATAACAAACGACGAGGTCTGACCAGTTTTTCCTTCGCCAAAAGTATTGATGTAAAAATCGGAGGCCTCAGCAATTTTTCCTTTGATGGTCAGACATGGATAAATTAAATTTTTCATATCATTATATTTTATCGTTAGCATTTCAGTCATACTAAGGTAGCATCTTAAAAGTAATAGATAAACTAGCATAACCGACAAATAAAGGGGGGGATTGCGGCAGTATGGTTTAACTGAATGGGTTTCGTTGTTAAATATTTATTCTTTAAATTTACAACCCATAAAACGAGGTGCCTTTTTGAATGGCCAGGCGATACCAGGGGATTATCAATGTTTAAACAATTAAGGCTAGCTTGGAATAGAAATTGGCTCCGGATGGTAGGTGACGCAGATCGCTTTTCTTTAGAAAGCCGGATTTTTCATTCGATATCTATTACTGCAATCTTTTCTATTTCTGTCATTACGATATATAATTTTCTCACCTCTCTTCGTTATGTAGCGATAATTTCAGTTGTTATTCTGATTGTTCAGATCTGTTTATTCCGGTTAAGCCGGTATAAAGGCAAATCCCGGCTGGCTATTATCTTATCTGTTGTTCAGATTAATATGGCTATTGGCGTTTCTTATTTTTACAATGCAGGCCTGGCCGGAAGTATATTATTACTTTTCATGGTCAGTTTGTACCTCATATTTCTTGTCATCCCCCAAAAGAATTTAACGGGATGGTACATTTTCAATTTATTGCTTGTATTTGGCGTTTTAAGCATCGAATATATTTATCCCAATAGTATACAACAATACTATTTGAGCAGGTCTGAGTGGTTTATTGATATGGCATTTACTTATCTTGTAGTCAGTGCGATGATTGCTATGGGTACGATCCAGCTGCGTAACAGCTATGACGCACAAAAAGAGCAGGCGGAAAGCAAGGCGGTAAAGCTGGACTTGATGAATAAAGAAAAGGATAAGCTTTTCTCAATTATTGGACATGACCTGAATACACCACTCAATTCTTTACAGCAATACCTGCAGTTGCTCAATGAAATGGATCTGAATGCTGAAGAGCGTTCTTCGGTAGAACAAAATCTGGCTAACTCTTTATCCGATGCGCAATACCTGCTTGGTAACTTGCTGGAATGGGCGAAAAGTCAGGTACAAAATGTTCCCGTGTATTTGACTTCAGTGCATGTTAAAACACAATTGCTACCGACGATACGTATGTTTGAACAGATTGCATTGAGGAAACAAATCGCATTAACGGTGGAGATTGATGATGATGTCAGTATCGTTGCGGATAAGAATATGTTTGATCTGGTGATACGGAACTTATTAAACAATGCAATTAAGTTTACAAATATTGGCGGAAAGATCTGCTTGGGTACATCTATAAAAGAAGGTCGCTTTGTGATCTTTATAAAAGACAATGGCATTGGAATTTCTGCTGAAAGGCAGCCTGAAATATTTAGTTTAAATATTGCTTCCAGTTATGGGACAATGCACGAGAAAGGTACAGGACTTGGCCTGGTGCTTTGCAAGGACTTTATTATACAGCAGAAAGGAAAGATCTGGTTTACCAGTATACCAGATGACGGGACGACGTTCTATATTGAAATGCCCTTGGCGTGATCAGCATATTGATCATTCAGTGCTTTCTCTGAG
>CBFGNP010000573.1:0-3625 GCA_965650095.1 uncultured Pedobacter sp.
CAGTCAATTTATGGTACACGGAACTCATACACTATGCCAGTTGCTCCATAAAAGTTCTAAAGTGTTCGTCATAGTGAGCCTTCAGCACCGACATGCAATTTTTACACCGGAAAAACATCCCCATGACGTACAGATCCTGAAACTGTTTAGTAAGTAAAACCGCATAGGTTCATCGATGGAGCTGATAAAAAAAATGTCAGATCCAGGATGCGAGGCCTATGAGCGAGGCCCACATTTCACACGCTGGTACTGCCATGCAGAAAGGTTGTGTTCAGGCTTATAGCAAGTACTGCTCAGGTACTAGTGTCTTACTGCTTGGATACTAATACCATATTACCGGAGTAGTAAAAAAGTAACACAGTTGCAGTAGTGAAGTATAGCTTAGGCAGTAGTTGCTATAAGCCTGAGCCGAAGGTCATGTCATCTCCAATCCTTGTATTCGTGGTTAGCTTTTTATATCCCCAGATCGTATTTAAGTAACAAATAGGATACGCTACTATAAAACTGGCAATTTTTGGTCTGATAATTTTTTCTTTTAAAAAATAAAAGAGATGTTTACAATGAAAGCGTTAACTGGGGTGTAGATCTTTATGATTTATGCCCCTTTTTTATTCGCTCATATGTTCTGGGAATTAGGAATTCTAAATATTTATTAAAACATATGAAGAAGCCAGGCTCCGAGGTTCCACAAACCATAGATCACTGCAACCAGCAGGATAATAATAATAGTGACTGCCCATAGGATAATCCCTTTACCACTACCTTGATGTTTATTTTCCAGGTAATGCTCCTTCATCAATTTAAGATTTCTAGAATTAGCTTTAAAGAAAAAGTCAAAAATCTGGCCGATAACAGGTATAGCTCCAATGGTTGCGTCCAGTAAAATATTAAGCGTCATGAGTACTACGACCTTGTTACTTGCTCCCTTTCTTACCAAAGCAAGTAACAGTCCACCGGAAATTAAAAAGCCGGCCATATCACCTGCAATTGGTATAAGGTTCAGCACCGGATCCAGACCGAACCTGAAATTTGTCCCGGGAAACCTAAACTGCTGGTCCATCAGGTAAGATAACCTGGAAACCCACCGCATTTTCGGAATCTCATACTGATCGTCGTAGCGCGGTTCATTCATAGCTTATTGTTGCTTGATTGTTGCATGCTCATCCTATTGTTTGCTTAGCTAACAATCTCAGCGCAGATATGTTCGGCGCGACAAATGTTCCAAGATAGCTTTACTTACCACTGCCATTCAGCGGGCTGGCTGTTACCCCGTCAAATGTGATCTTTACCGGCTTGATATGTCCGTTCTCGTCAAACTCCATCTTGTCGATGCAGGTCACACGATGGTTTCCATTGGTTTCTCCAAGTGGTCTGCGGTGATAAATGATGTAGTAATCCTTTGTTGTTGTGTTTTGGATTACAGAATGGTGGCCCGCGCCGGTGGCTATAGAGGGATCCTGTTTCAGGATCTTACCTATCCGCTGAAAAGGTCCCATTGGTGAGTCGGCTATGGCATAAGCTACAGAATAGTCTGGTCCTGTCCAGCCGCCTTCAGACCACATGAAATAATATTTGCCATTGCGAATGAACATAAATGGCCCCTCCACGTAGCCCTGCGGGGTAATCTCTTTATAGGTTGTGCCGTCTGGGAATGGAACTACACTTTTAAAATCATCGCTGAGCTTCACCACATTGCAGTGTCTCCAGCCACCATAATAAAGATAATATTGCCCGTCTTTGTCTTTAAATATATACTGGTCTATTGGCTGCGCACCATTGTGAAACTTATCGATCAATGGCTTGCCAATGTGGTCTTTAAAAGGACCGGCAGGATTACTGGCGACAGCTACACCTATACCGCCGGTTTCTTTATCGCTCTGTATGTCATTCGCCCCAAAGAACAGGTAATATTTACTGTCTTTTTTTGTAATTGAAGGTGCCCACATTGCTTTGTTGACCCATTTAATGTTTGCTTTTTCTAAGATCCTGGGATGCTTCTCCCAGCTGACCAGGTCTTTTGAGCTAAAAGCATCCATATAGGTCTGCTCTTCGTATTTGGCTGAGTAAGTAGGATATACCCAATACTCTTTTCCAAATATTACACCTTCAGGGTCTGCATACCAGCCCGGAAATATTGGATTTCCTGAGCTTTTATTTTCTTTTTTCTCCTGTCCAAAGAGCAAAAATCCGGTAAGGGTAAAGCAGAGTAAAAGTACGTATGATCTCATCATTTAAATTAATAGGGTTTGTTTTAACAGGTCTTTGTACAGCCAAGATATCAGTAATTACTTTATTACGAAAAAATTGATTAAAAAATTAAGTTACAGTCCAATCCAAATCGGCCGCCCTATTTTCGTTAAAGATGTCGACCAGCTTAAATTTTGCCATTAATCCTTAATCCCTTCAGAAACTTTTAAAGCATTGTCCCTGTGTGTTTCCAGAACAGGTAAAAACTGCCGGGAAAAGTTACGGATAGCGGTATCCGGACTGTTATCAGCGCCTTTGAAAAGCTCTATATCCTTATTGTGACTTTCAATCATCATTTTCATGTACAACTTCTCAAAATAAGCGGTTTTCATTTGCCTCATTTGGTGAACCTGCTCCGATTCCTTTGCGGGCAGCGAGCGCGGGAGCTTCAAGCCCTTTACTACAGCCAAGGTTTTTAGCCGATCATTCATCTGATTATGATCCTGCACCATAAGCTTTCCAAAGTTCTTGACAGCCGGATGGTTGGCTTTTTCTTGAGCAAGTTTCCCCAAGGTGACTTCCAGCATATCCCGCTCTGCCACCGTTCCAATAAACATGGCAGTCTGAATCGTATCGGCCGTATTGCTGCTATCAGGAGATTGGCAATTTTGAAAAATAACACCACTCGCGGCCAATATTAATACTGACAAGGTCCTGTTGTTCATCATCTGCCTTTCCTTTCACATTTTAGGTCAGTGCAATCCTATGCGCTTTTTTTTCTTCAATAGCCTGTAACAACTTATCGTAAGGGCGATTGAATTTCTCTATGCCTTCAATTTCCAATTGGCTACTGATTAGGTTGAGGTCAATCCCGATCCTTTGTAATTGCTCCAGCGTAAGTATGGCTTTATCGATATCGTGTTCCAGTCGACTGGCAGGTTGTCCGTGGTCCCGGTAAGCTTCCAGCGTCTCTAAAGGAATTGTATTGACGGTCTCAGGACCGATTAATGCCTCCACATATTTGATATCGGAAAAAGCCGGATCTTTGGTTCCGGTACTTGCCCAAAGAACACGCTGAGGCATGGCGCCCATTGCTTGTAGTTTCATAAACCGCTCGCTACCGAAATGATGTTTATAAATTTGATAGGCTTGTTTAGCGCATGCAATGGCCACCTCCCCCTTCATTTCGGGATAGCCCTTTGCTTCCAATTGCGGATCAACCAGCACATCAATCCGGCTCAGGAAAAAACTAGCTACCGAAGCAATCTGATCGATGGGCTGCCCTGCTGCTACGCGGTCTTCCAGTCCCGACAAATAGGCATCAACTACCTGTTCATATCTGTCCAAACCAAATAATAATGTAACATTGATATTTACACCCTCTCTGATCGCTTTTCGGATAGCGGGTATCCCTTCAGTTGTTGCCGGTATCTTGACC
>CBFGNP010000574.1:0-3621 GCA_965650095.1 uncultured Pedobacter sp.
AATATCTATATTCTCGATATCCGTTGGTGCAATATTATTGATGTTATCTACGATGAAACCATCAACGATATATAATGGGGAATTGTCTTGCGTGACAGAACCCCCGCCCCTTACCCTGATAATTATGTCAGCACCAGGGGCACCATCTAAAGTAGTTACCTGCACTCCTGGTATTCTACCAGTAAGTGCCTCAGCAATATTTGCTACTGGTGTTTTGGCTATTTCGGATCCCTTTAATGAACCTACAGCTCCGGCCAGGTCTTTTCGGGCTACCGTACCATAACCAATCACGACAACTTCATTCAAACCTGTTTGATCGTCTTTAAGCGTGACATTGACCTCTGAGCGATTTCCGACAGTAACTTCTTCAGATACAAAGCCGATGTAACTAAAAACGAGAACCGTATTCCCAGCTGCAGGAACATTAATCGTAAATTTCCCATCCGCATTCGTAGTGGTGGCTATCGCAGTTCCCTTGATCTTGATGCTCACTCCGATCATGGGTCCTTTATCATCAGAAACCTTACCAGTAAGCTTTCGGGTTTGCGCCCATGCTGTACTACAGATAAGCAACAGCATAAAAATTGGAAGTAGTAATTTATTCATAGTCTATATTTAGGTTACTTGTTATGAACCAAATATGCTATTCATGCACGCTCATGAAAACTGAGATCTGATGGAATGCTCGAATGGTTTAATATTTGGTTATTCGTTTTGAACAAACTTACCCAACAAGGATATTTTTGAGGTTCAAATTTTGACCAAAAACATCCAAAAACTATCATTACGGTCTCAAAACCTATTTTATAGGTTTGCTTAGCTTTTCAGGCCTTTTGACTTTAAATATTCACTTGGGGAAACACCATAGGCTTCTTTAAAGCAGGTGCTGAAATATTTGGCACTGTTAAATCCAACAGCATAGGCAATTTCAGAAATGTTGTGCCCATTTGCATCGAGGAATTGTTTGGCGCGTTTTAAGCGCATTTCCCTTACAAATTCGACAGGCGCCAGATCGGTCAGGCTTTTAAACTTTTTATAAAATGTTGTGCGCCCCATTCCAATAGATTCTGCTACGGTATCAATGTTAAATGCTACATCAACCATTCCGTTTTCAACAATATCGATAATATCCTTCAGGAAGCTCTCGTCTTTAGAAGTAATGATAATCTCTCCGGGGCTAAGTTCAAGTGTTTTTTTAGTAGCCAACAAAGTATCAAATACTTTTTTACGTTGTTTTAACAAGTTATCTATTGAAGCGAGAATAAAGTCAGTCTGGAATGGCTTGGTAATGTAATAGTCAGCCCCGTACCTTAGCCCTTCAATCTGATTTTCAACAGACGATTTGGCCGTGAGCAGAATTACCGGGATATGACTCGTGGTTACGAGTCCTTTTAATTGATCCAGCAACTGGATTCCATCCATTACAGGCATCATTACGTCACTGATTACCAAATCAGGGACCAGCTCAAGTGCTAAATCCAGCCCTTCTTTTCCGTCCCTGGCCTCAACAATATGATAATATTCCTTCAACTGGTCGGCCAGAAATCTCCTTAATTCGTTATTGTCGTCTACAAGCAGTACCAATGGCAACCGGTCTTTATCTTTTGCGGGTAAATTAAATGCTGCCCGTTCCGGCAGGGCAATATTCGACTCCATGTGTTGGGGCTGCGATAAGCTTCCGGTCATTAAACCTTGTTCCTCTTCAGTATTTTCAATCCCTAAAGGCAATGTAAGCACAACGGTGAGTCCCTCATTACTATTGTTCCGGGCCTCAATATTACCCTGGTGCAAACCTACGATCTCTTTACATAGCGCAAGACCAATCCCTGTTCCTTCAAGACTATTTCCAGGGGCCTTCTCTACCTCATAGTAAAGTTCAAAGATATCATTCAGCTTATCCGCCGGAACACCGATTCCCTGATCAATTACCTGGATGGTAAAAAAACCTGTCTTATCCTCTACATCAATCACAACACTAATCACTTTATGTTCCGGTGTAAACTTAAATGCGTTAGACAATAAATTGTAGATCACAATATCCAGCTTTTCGGCGTCAACCCGGGCAAAAAGCATTTTCACTCGCGCAGAAACCACCAGCTCTATTTGTTTCTCATTGGCCACATCAGAAAAGTGCGCGGCAATATCGTCTACTAAAGCCAGTATATTTGTATTCGTGATTTTAAGTTTCATTTTCCCACTCTGGGCCTTTCTAAAGTCCAGCAACTGGTTGATGAACCTAACCATGCGGTTGGTATTCCGACGTACTACATTGATATACTCCAATCCTTTTGGTGAAAGCTGCTCCTGTCTGGATATCTCCTCAATAGGGTTTACGATCAGGGTTAAAGGTGTCCGCAGCTCATGAGAAATATTTGTAAAAAAACTAAGTTTGAGCTCTGTTAAACGTTGCTCAACCGTAATTCTATTTCGTAGCCGGATCATTGTAAACGCAATTCTACGGGCTACCTCTATTAAGATAGCAAACAAAATGATATACAGCATATATGCCCATAATGTGCGCCATGGTGGCGGCGCAATTTTTATTGAAAGCTTTTTTATAGGCAAGCCATCATACAGATCAGAATTCAAACTTTTAACTTCAAAAACATATTTCCCCGGAGGCAGGTTGGTATAGGTAGCCTTCCTCTGATTTTTCACCACATGCCATTCGGGATCAAAACCATTTAACCGGTAAGCATACACCTGTTTATTGGCGGAACGGTAATCCAATACGGTAAAGTCTATACTAATGATGTTCTCATTATATTCGAGTTCAACCTCTTTTGTGTCGTTGATATCCATATCCAGTGGCGACTCTTTTGCCGCCGGGACCACATCCTTATTATTGATCTGAAAATTAGTAAATGCTATTTTTGCTCTGATTTTCTGATCGGTAACTGCGGCCGGATTAAAAGTAATGTAACCATTAAGACAGCCAAAAAGCAGACGACCGTCCGGCAGCCTTAAACTTGAGCCTTCCGAAAGACCGGTTTTCGGTAAACCGTCATAAGAGTCATAATTTCTGAATTTTTGCTGTTCGGGGTTAAACTTAGAAATACCGTTTTCAGTACCCAGCCAAAGATTATGCGTATTATCTTCTACAATGCTTAAAATATAATCACTTGGCAGACCATCTTCTTTCGTGTATGCCTTAAACTTAACGCCCTTATCAGATGATTCAATTACCTTGTTTAAGCCACCTCCGGAAGTGGCTATCCACATCCTGTCCTTACTGTCTCTGTAAATAAACTGTGCATCGTTATTCCCCAGGCTGTTTTTATCACCCGGTACCTTGCCATAACTTTTAAACACATAATTATCAGGCTCTCCCTTATTGGGATCAAATATCACCAGCCCATTGGTCGTTCCAACCCAGATCTTGCCATCTGCAGCCTGTTCCAGGTGTCTCGCTTTCCAGGACCCTACAGGATAATTTTTAAAGGAATTATGGTTGTTCACGAAACGCGCTTCATTGCCGTCCGGTATGAGCAGATTGATGCCATATTGATAGGTCGCGACCCATATCCTGCCTTTTTTATCTTCTAAAATAGAATAGACCAGGTCGCTGCTCAGGCTGTTAATGTTATTTTTATCGGCCTTAAAATGTTTGAGCTTATATCT
>CBFGNP010000575.1:0-3610 GCA_965650095.1 uncultured Pedobacter sp.
TCATATCCATTATAACATTTTTATTATGGGCATTATATGGTCCCGATCCGGCTTATGTTTATGCCTTTGTAAATGCGATAGCGGTATTGATTATTGCATGTCCCTGCGCCCTGGGGCTTGCGACTCCGATGTCTGTAATGGTGGGCGTTGGCAAGGGTGCACATTCGGGTATCCTGATAAAGAATGCGGAATCGCTCGAGAAAATGAATGCTATTGATGTAGTTATCATTGACAAGACCGGAACGGCAACCGAAGGTAAACCTTCGGTTGAAAAAGTGGTTAGCGTAAATTCAAGCTTTACCCAAAATGATATTCTTGAAAAAATTGTGGCTTTGAATAGCAGCAGTGAGCATCCACTGGCACAGGCAACTTTACGCTATGGCGAAGAAAACAAGATAGAGGTCAAGTCCCTAACAAACTTCCAGGCAGTTACAGGAATGGGCGTAACAGGCAATTTGGGATCGGAAACACTGGCTTTGGGCAACCAGAAATTAATGGAGCAGGTTAAAGCGATAATGGACCCTGAATTAAAAGAACAGGTTAAGGCCGCTCAAAAAGAGGGCAAGACGGTGTCTTATCTGTCTGTAGGAGAAAAAGCTGTCGGATATGTTGTGATTTCTGATAAGATTAAGCCTTCGAGTGCATCAGCAATTCAAAAACTCCAGGGTGAGGGCATAAAGGTCATGATGTTTACCGGCGATAATGACGATACAGCTAAAGCAGTTAGCGAAACGCTGAAATTAGACGGCTATAAAGCCCAGATGCTTCCTGAAGATAAATTAAAGGAAATAAAAAGCCTCCAGGCTGAAGGCAAGAAGGTGGCAATGGCGGGAGATGGCATTAACGACGCCCCCGCACTTTCCCAGGCTGATATCGGCATAGCTATGGGAACAGGAACGGATGTGGCCATACAAAGCGCCGGGATCACCCTTGTGAAAGGAGATTTAAATGGAATCGCGAAAGTAAGGCTATTAAGCCACAAAGTAATGGCAAACATCAAAGGCAATCTCTTTTTTGCGCTTGGATACAATATTGTGGGCATCCCGGTTGCTGCCGGCCTGCTCTATCCTTTTTTTGGGATACTGCTCTCGCCAATGATCGCAGCCCTCGCCATGAGTTTAAGTTCCGTTTCCGTTATCCTCAATTCCCTGCGCCTGAGGAATGCAAATATTGATTGATTTTTTAGCAACGGGCAAACTGGACGACAACCTCCTTATAAGAGGAAAAATTAGCTGGAAGATGGGTAGGTATCTATGTTGGCCATTAGGCCATAACCAAATGGGGATCAATATAGCGATAACTTATTTTTGAACAGTCTACTGTGCATGTAAGCTGGCGGGGTGGCTCAGACAAATTATTGGCCCACATTTTCTGACAAACTGCAGTTTCTAGATGGTGTACTTATTAAAAATGGAATACCTTTTAGAAAGTTTAATAAAACAAGCCCATCATATAATACAAAGTACGGTACCGCCTTTGTCTCGCCGAAAGTAATAATGAACTTCTCCTCTACGATCATGCCTATCGATGGAGATGACTCTTCCCTTTTTACCACTTTCATCTATAAGAAGGTCCCCTATCCTGATCCGCATGAGAAAATCATGATCTATCATGTTTCTTTTGATTACATACGTCTGCCTTCTCATAAAATTCAAATTGATTTTGAACATGAAACAATTAAATGAGTTTGAGAGAAAAAATTTAGCACTATTAACTTTAGTGAAAAAAGATAGCTACCTAAAAAATCAGGTAGCTATCCATTAATCGTAAATTCAGCATTAGGGTTTGTTCAAGAAGCTATGTTTTTGTATTTAGCTTTGTGACCATTTTTATATATGTCTCAGAAGATATTTTGCGAATGAGGACAACAAATCTTCAACGCTTTCTACGGCGCTTTTTACTGTCCCATTCTGATCTTAAAAAATTCACATATAGTAAAATCATGGCGGCGAAAAACACAATAACCACACCAATCAGTACCTGCTGCATCCATTAATATTTAGTAATCTTAAATTCAGTTCTTCTGTTCAGCTGATGTTGTTCTTCTGAACAATCCACACCATTTTTGCAGTTATTAACAGGTTCAGATTCACCATATCCTTTGGCAGTAATCCGGTTACGGTTTATACCCCGCGAAATAATATAGGCAACAGCCGATTCTGCCCTACGCTGCGATAACTGCTGGTTATATCTGTCGCCCCCTCTGCTATCGGTATGTGATCCAAGTTCGATCCAGATGGTTGGATTTTCCTCCATGATCTGCACAAGTTTATCTAATTCCAAAGCAGCATCCTTGCGGATATTCGATTTATCGAAATCGTAATAAATGTTTTCGATCCGAATGCCCTGGTTAAGTTTTATACGCTCAAGATTTAGGTCTATACGAACAGTTTGCTTAGGTGCAGAAGGCTCCATCACAGTTTTGACCTCGCTCCGGAAATCTGTTTTCTCGCCACTGATTGTATAGCTGGCCAGTGGAACCTCAAAACTGAATGATCCGTCCTGAGCTGATTCAACAGACAGTCGTTTGCCACCAGAGCCAAGCAAAGTGACTACTGCCCCCGGCAAAATTCGGTCAGTTCCTTTTTCAAAAACCCTTCCTGTTATTAAATAGGTTGAAGCCATCTGCATTGACACGCTATAGATATCATCACTTCCCTTTCCCCCATCACGGTTAGAGGAAAGATATCCTGGCGATTGGACGCTTGACGGAAAATAAGCCAGGTCATCCTTAGGAGAATTAAACGGGTATCCCAGGTTTTGAATACTTGTTATTTTATCTGCATGAGTAATAACCCTAAAAACATCAAGCCCGCCCATTCCAATATATCCGTCGCTTGCAAAATACATATTGTTGTGCTCATCAAACGAAACTGTTCGCTCGTTCCCAGCTGTATTGATTTCCTCTAAATTCACCGGCCTGCCCCAGTCTCCTGACTGCGTTTTAGTGCATATATAAAGATCTGCTCCGCCCTTTCCTCCAGGCATATTTGAGGAGAAATAAAGACTTTGCCCATCGGCTGAAATGTAGGGGTCGCTGAGTGAGTACTCAGCTACGTTGTTAAACGGAAAAGGAATTGGCTTCTGCCAGCCACCTTGTCCATCGCTTTGTGAGGAGTAGAGCTCAACATTTATCGTAGCAGGTTCCTTTCCGCTCCGTTTATTCCTTTCTGGTATCCTGGTCATGGTAAAGAAAATAAGGTTTCCCTCTCCTGTGAAGCTTGCCGGCCCTACATGATACGCAGAACTGCCGGAAATGGGTATCACTTTTACACTATCCTGCCCGATATGCTGTGCATATAATTTGAGGTATCCGTTTCCTGTCCAGCCATAAATATCCTTATCGGGTTGCTTTGTACCGTCGAACTTTAAAAACGGTCTGTTTGCCACTGTTGTTTCTGAATGAGCATTGCGATCGGATGCAAAAACAATCTGCCCTGATTTTTGAACAGCACCCCAGTCAGACTGAGAAGAGTTAAGCGCAGATACATTCATAAGCTCAATGGCTTTTGGATTGCGCATCCATTTTAGCGCAGAGTCACAAGAGCCTAACCATAAGTTGCGCTGCCGTTCAGTCACTTCACTATGTCGGTCTATGTAACGTTGAAAT
>CBFGNP010000576.1:0-3591 GCA_965650095.1 uncultured Pedobacter sp.
ATATATGGTATAGTTCACGGAAAGGCCTTTATAAGATTGCTGTCATTGCAGAGGGCAATGCTTATCAATTGAGATATAGTAGATACAGCCAATCAGATGGGCTTCAAAATACACAGTTTAATATCAACGCTGCTGGAAAGACAAAAGCAGGCGAATTGATATTTGGAGGGGCAAACGGTTTTAATATTTTCAGGGGGGGGCAAATCAAGAACAGTCAGTTTCCTTCCGTATTGGTAATGACCGATTTGGAGATCTTTTACCATAAGGTCCGTGTGGGTGAAAATATAAATGGACATATTGTTCTGCCTGAATCAATCACGGCGCTTAAGAATTTGAACCTTACTTATAAAGAAGACATCTTTTCAATTCAATTTGCACTGCTCAATTATTTTAATCCAAGTAGAATAGTTTATAAATACAATTTAGAAGGATTTGATCAGCGTTGGCTCACCGTTTCGTCAGAAGTACGTAAGGCAACTTTCACTAACCTTGATCCGGGAAACTACGTTCTTCATATAAAGGCTTTTAATGAAAATGATTCTGCTCCCTTAGCGGAATCGCATTTGAACATCACCATTTCACCTCCGTTCTGGAGAACAACCTGGGCGTATATCTTATACCTGGCGGCAATTGGCTGTTTATTGTTATATATCCGTAACAGGGGAATCCATAAGCTAAAACGGGAATTTGCTTTGGCACAGGAACGGGTTCAGGCCCGGCAAACACGCGAACAGGACCGTAAAGAGGCTGAAAGATTGCGGGAACTTGATCTTTTGAAGATTAAATTTTTAACCAATTTGAGCCATGAGTTCAGGACTCCCATTTCTTTGATCCTGGCCCCCGTTGATAAACTTTTAACAGAAGCTAAAGAAAAGGAGCGGTATGGCCAGTTGGCCATGATAAAAAGAAATGCAAGACGTTTATTAAATCTGGTAAATCAGCTGCTCGATTTCCGCAAAATGGAGGAGCAGGAATTGAGATTAAATAATAACAACGGCGAAATTATATCTTTCCTCAAAGATGCGACAGATTCATTTTATGATCTGGCAGAAAGGAAGCAGATAAAATTAACTTTCATAACCGCAATCGAACGTTTATATGTTTCTTACGATCAGGATAAGGTCGAGCGGATATTGTTCAATCTGCTTTCAAACGCGTTCAAATTTACACCTTCAGGAGGAACAGTAAGTGTAGAACTACAAATACTTCCGGCTAAAACTGAAGATGGTAAAGTTTTACTGGAATTGAAGGTGCAAGACTCGGGAATCGGCATTCCAAAAGATAAACAGGAGAAGATTTTCGAACGGTTTTTCCAGACTGAAACCTCTTCTTCCATTCTTAACCAAGGGTCAGGAATTGGCCTTTCCATCACCAAAGAGTTTGTAAAAATGCATGGTGGTGAAATATCAGCTGCAAGTGAACCCGGCATGGGCAGTTGTTTTACCGTAAAGCTCTATCTGGCTCCGGTTACACCTGCGCAGCAACTGCAAAACAAAGCTCAAGAGGTGGATCTGCCAAATGACAGGCCAGAAAGAAAAAAAGAAGAAAAACACGCTGCCGATAAACGTCTCCAGATAAAAAACGCACCTGTTATTTTATTAGTTGAAGATAACGAGGATTTCAGATTCTACCTTAAAGATAATCTAGGTTTTTTTTATAAGATAGTAGAAGCCTCAAATGGTAAAGAAGGCTGGCAAAAAGCTCTCGCAGTCCATCCACATCTGATCGTTTCCGATATCAGCATGCCTGAAATGAATGGTAACGAATTGTGTGCAAAACTAAAAGCGGATGAGCGGACAAAGCATATCCCAATTATTTTGTTAACGGCTTTAGCAGCTGAAGAAGAACAGCTTAAAGGCCTGGAGACAGGAGCGAACGATTACATGACCAAGCCTTTTAGTTTTGAGATTTTACAATCAAAAATCAAAAACCTGCTTACGCTTCATCAAACATTCAAAAAAACTTACACCAGACAGATCGAAATTGCATCACCAGAAATGGAAATCGAATCTGATGATGTAAAGTTTCTTAATACAGCCTTGCTTTACATTGAAGAGAACCTCCACAACCCTCAGTTATCTGTAGAAGATCTGAGTAAGCATACTGCCATGAGCAGAGTTTCCCTGTACAAGAAGTGTTTAAGGATAACCGGAAAAACACCTGTTGATTTTATCAGGTCCGTTAAGCTGGAGAAAGCTGCGGTACTATTGGAAAAAAGCAATAAAACTATATCAGAAATATGTTATATGGTAGGCTTTAGCACTCCCAACTATTTTGCGAAGGCTTTTAAGGCAAAATATAATGTACTCCCTTCAGAATATATAGCGGAAAAAAGACATTTGAATTAAACAGGTTCCTTTGAGGCTTAATTTTTCTGAAGTTCTTTCAGAGGCATGTTAACATTTATTCTTACAAATTTAACATTACTGCTCTATAGCAAAAATACCGCATCGTAGTTTTGCTTCCTATCATCAAGCAACTATATTCTAATCTTTAATACTTTTCCTCGTTATGAGACGATTCTCTTTTTTTATTGTATTGTTGCTTGTCGCAGAAAAACTGCTTGCAGCCGGCACCTTTGAACCGTTACCGAACGGCATGAAAATCCATCCAAAAGCGGGAGCTGCCAGAACTATTGAAATAAGTGTTATTAACAGTAGGATCATCAGGGTACAGGCTTCCCCTCAGATCACCATCCCCGAAGTTTCAAGCCTGTGTGTGGTACCAGGATTAACGCTGAGCGCAGCTTTCAAAGTAACAGAAAACGCAGAATCTGCACAACTTTCTACACAAGATCTGACCGTAAAGGTTTCGCTCATTACCGGTAAAATTTCATTTATGGATAAGTCGGGTAAAGTGGTGCTTCAGGAGGCAAAGAGAAGTTTTAGTCCCTTTGTTGTTGAAAATGATAAGGGATATACCTTCCAGCAGATTTTCTCGGGCACACCTGGCGAAGCCATCTATGGGCTTGGGCAACATCAGTCTGACGATTTTAACTATAAAAATAAAAGCGAAGACCTCTTTCAGTACAATACGAAAGTGTCTGTGCCATTCGTCATGTCTACGAATAATTATGGCATATTATGGGATAATTATTCGCAGAGTAAATATGGGGATCCAC
This sequence comes from uncultured Pedobacter sp., assembly GCA_965650095.1. Classification (GTDB taxonomy): domain Bacteria; phylum Bacteroidota; class Bacteroidia; order Sphingobacteriales; family Sphingobacteriaceae; genus Pedobacter. The sequence goes on from CBFGNP010000576.1 coordinate 3,122, forward strand.
GTAATTACAGAGACTTGAATCAATTTAGCCTTTTTAACAAAGCGGGTAAAGAAGGGTTTCTTACGGCGACCTACAAACAAAAAAACGGCCCCTCTATTATCCGTCAGGAGTCGTCAATTGATTATGAAAATCTGACTACTGTAAAGAATTTTCCGGCAGATTTTAATTTTAACGACGGTTCTGTGGTATGGGAAGGTTCGATCATGGCCAGGCAAACTGATGTTTACAAATTTAGTCTCTACTACGCAGGATATACCAAAGTATGGCTTAACGATTCACTGGTCGTTCCCGAACGCTGGAGGACTTCCTGGAATCCGAATACTTTTAGGTTTTCGTTTCCGCTTACAAAGGGGAAACGCACCAAGATAAGGTTGGAATGGAAACCTGATGGAGGCGTTTCTTACGTGGGACTAAAAGCACTTTCCTCATCTCCATTGGAAAAGAACGGAAATATATCCTTTTGGTCTGAA
>CBFGNP010000577.1:0-3590 GCA_965650095.1 uncultured Pedobacter sp.
CCGGGCGTTAGTTTTGACCAATACAGAGCTGCACTTGTAGATAATTTTGTTGTGGCAAAGAACTCGGCAAAAGCTTTGTTCCATTTTAACCAGATTGCAGAAACCGCACGGATCATGTATGTAGGATCGGTGGCGACAGGAATCATGGCCTTCGATTTGAAAGCTGCAGAAACTTTAATTGAGCAAGAACTGGCAAATTCAACGAATGCTCCGGAAGACCGGCAGTTTTTGTTGCATCTGTATAGTCAGGTGATGGATAAGCAAGGCGACTATAAAAAAGCGTTTGCCGCTATCAAAGAATGTTATGAGCATGCCATAAGGAAAAGTGCTGGTTTGACCGCGGAGTTTTATTATTTGATGAGCAAAACAGGCGGATACAAGGAAGCACTTCCAGAGCTGGAAAAAGCGGTATTGGCAGGTTTAACCAATAAAGATTATAAAGCCGAATTAAAAAGTGCCTACACAAAAGTGAATCCAGGAAAAGACTCAAACGCTTATTTGACTGCTTTAACTACCCGGTCTGACGAAAAATATACAGCAGAAATTGCAGCCAAAATGGTGATGGAGCAGGCACCGGAATTTAAAGTCAAAGACTTAAACGGCAAGGAAGTATCGCTGTCGGACTTTAAGGGAAAAACGATTATTCTGGATTTTTGGGCAACCTGGTGCGGGCCTTGTAAAAAATCTCTTCCGGCAATGCAAATGCTGGTTAACAAATACAAGAATGATCCGAATGTAAAGTTTCTGTTTATACATACCTGGGAAACTGTTAAAGACCCTAAATCGGATGCGGTGAACTACTTGTTGACCCATAACCTGGACCTGCCCTTATATATGGATGTTAAAGACCCGGATACAAAAAAAAATCCTGCGGTATCTTCATTTAGTGTGAAGGGAATTCCTGCAAAGTTCATCATTGACGGCGATGGCAAAATACGCTTCAAGGCAAGTGGATTGGTTTGGCCAGATGAGGCTGCAGTTAAGGAACTTTCTGCTATGGTAGAGATGTCCCGTTAAAACTTGATCATCCTAAGATTAATGGACAATTTTGTCGCTAACCCCTCAAGTCTTTTAGGCTATGAGGGGTTGGTTTTAGAAGGCACTTGTGGGCCTGATCAAGGAATTGCTGTGATTTACGGGACAACACTACCAAATCATCGCTATTAATCTAAATATATTATATTAGATATTGCAGTCATTCACTTCCAGGTCTTGTCAAATGATAGCTTGCCTTCAGTTTTTTGGAAGTATACTTTTGAGCGAAATCCCAATCAGCTGTCCCATCCTGAATTTATTTGTCGTTTTGAGTTGTAATACTCAAATTAGTTAACATCTTCTGAGTATTTAGCAAAAGCAAGAGCTTTAGTTGCAGATATAACTCGTTTTCCCTTATGTGTGATGAGAAGGAATGGACCACGTGCTTAAAGAAAATAAAGCTGAAAATAGATAAAGGAGTAGAGCATATCTATTTTGTGTTTAATGGAGAGGGTTTTTTGTTTGATGAATGGAAATTCATTAATTAGTAACCATAAGTTTCTTTAACCTTACTATTCTTTTAATATTTCTGTTGTAATAAAGGGATGCACAGTAGGGGATTACAACCAAGGGGGAAATGTTTTGTGGTTGTATTAAATTATCCATCCTTTTTATTTAACTATCAGATTTATAGTGTTTTGTGTATTGTTCCGTCCGATTTATGACGGGAATGTTGCAGAAAATTATGTAACAAAAATATCTTTCTTTGCATCATTTGAGGCATCTGCCAATTTGATTTGAATCTATATTTGAATATTCAAAGCCAACTATTAATGGCAGGCAATTAAGATAGGTGATCACGGAAGAATAAACTCATGTATGTCTCGCCGCTCCAAGGACTGTTGCTTAAATAAGGGGTTAAACAAACCAAAATAAACCAAATATGAACCAAACAATTTCTATTCGGAAATTACCAACTTTTTTGCTGGTGATAATTTTCTTAGTGCTTCTGCACTTAAAAAGCTATGCTCAGGAGAGGCAGATTACAGGAAAGGTCGTGGGGAGCGACAATCCCGCACCGCTGCGCGGAGCGATCGTGCTGCTCAAGGCTAAGAACACGGCCAAGAACACGGCCAAGAACACGGCTGTATCAACAAATGAACAGGGACAGTATTCTATAAAGGGAAATACTGGAGATGTACTTGTTTTCAAAATGATCGGTTTTCAACCACAGGAAATAATGATCGGTGATGGCAGTGTCATCAATGTTACCTTAAGGCTCGAAACTACAAAATTGGATGAAGTTGTTGTTATTGGTTATGGTAAAGCGCGGAGACCAGATGTAACAGGCTCAATAAGCTCAATCAAGGGAGACGATTTACGCCAAACCCAACCCACTACTTTTGACCAGGCCCTGCAGGGCAAGGTTGCTGGGGTTGTTGTTCAGCAGGTGTCAGGGCAGCCTGGTGGTGGTGTGTCTATCCAGATACGTGGTGTGTCGTCAATAAGCGGCACCAACTCGCCCTTGTACGTAATTGATGGTATTGTTATCCCGCCGGTAGGTGACCCTGGTAAAGGCGGCAATCCGTTAAACGCCATCAACCCCAACGAAATAGAATCAATAGACGTATTGAAAGATGCATCGGCAACGGCCATATACGGTTCGCAGGCAACCAATGGCGTAATTGTTATTACCACAAAAAGAGGAAAGCAGGGGGCACCGCAAATAAGCTATGATTTCTATTCAGGATATCAGGTGATAGCGAAAAGGCTTCCTACAATGAACCTGCAGGAACATGCCGGTTTCATTAATGCAAGAGGTCAAGTATGGGGCTTTGATGTAAGACCAGAATTTGTCAATCCGCAGTATTTAGGTACCGGTACCGACTGGCAGACGGAGTTATTCCGCAAAGCGCCTATGAACAACCATAATTTTACCGTAAGCGGCGGCGATGACAGAACGAAGTATTTGCTGTCAGCCTCTCATTTTAACCAGGAAGGTATAGCCATTGGATCTAATTTTACAAGAAACTCGGTACGGTTAAATTTAGATAACAAAACTACTAACTGGCTTAAGGTTGGAACCAGCCTTCAGTTGGCCCGCGTTAGCGAAAATCAAAATTCAACAGTTTCGGGAGTTATTGGTTCGGCGCTAAACCTCACGCCCGATATCCCGGTGAAAAACCTTGATGGCTCATGGGGGGGTATTAGTAACACAAATGGTTGGGTGCTTTCTACTCCTAACCCTGTGGCTATGGCCGAGATCATAAAAAACCTTAGAAAAAGAAACCAGATATTTGGCAACTTATACGCCGATATACAATTTACCAGAGACCTGTCTTTACGAAACGAAGTGTCGGGCAATTTCGATTTTAACACAGATGATAATTTTACACCAACTTATACCTTCGGCAAAACCGTTAACAACACTAATTATGGCTCAACATCAACGAGTCAAAATTTTTATACGGTATTACGCAATTTTTTAACTTATAACCACAAGTTCAGCCGGTATTATGTCAATTTATTGGCGGGGCACGAATCGCAGGTTGGCTCTTTTCAAAATTCATACGCTTATCCGTCAAATATCCCGTCAAATAACGTACAGGCCACTA
>CBFGNP010000578.1:0-3586 GCA_965650095.1 uncultured Pedobacter sp.
CCATGCAATCCATATCTGCCGCCAGTAGCGGAGGCTGCAGCGTTTTGTGTATAGTCCGGCCTGCGCCTAAAGTGCTCGTCACTGAAGTGTCCGTGGTTATAAAAGTCTTCCGGATGGCTCTCGTATACCACGGCCTCCGCATTCGGAAGTGAGCCAGCCCCTAAAAAGGCATACCTTACGGCAAGCTCCTCCACAGGAGAAATCGTCTTTCCTTTTTCATAAGGAGGCAGGGTGTAAAGCGCCATCGTATGTTGCTCGGGGACAATCACCTCATCTTCGTCATCATCGAGGGTTACGATGCCGATCGGGATCAGCACATAGCCGGTATGATTTTCCTGGTCGGTCCCAATATCCGCTACGATATAGCGCACTTTACCTTCCTGGGGATCAAATATCAGGTCCTGGACCTCACCGATCTCATTGCCATCGCTGTCTACCACTTCCCATCCCATAATATCGGGATGATGGTCTGCTATTTCAAAGTCGCTGTGGCTGAGTTCTTCGAGGTTGACTGTTCTGTGATGTCCATTTGGTTCCATAATTTCTTTTTAAAGGTGTATCCGGGTTTACCGGGCTGAATCTTGATTCGGAATGCTTGCATTGGGTGTCGTTTCATAGCATCCCTTGTATAAGCTAAACAAAATGGCGATAATAACCAAGATCCCGATGAACTTTACCAGGTGACTTTTCCTTTTAGGTTGTACGTCCAGCTGTGCCATAATTTTATGCGTTGAATTTTTGTGTTTTTACTAGTTAACTTCATATGGAGGCGTTTTGTTTGACTATTTATGTTTAAGCACTTTGGCTTCAAGATAAAAGATGATCTCTTCAGCGATGTTTTTACTCTGGTCGCCCACCCGTTCCAGTCGACGGATCACAGAAAGCACATTTAAGGCCTGTTCAGTTTTTTCAGGGTTGTCCCGCACATAGTCTGAGATCAGCTGATTGGCTTCGGCGTTGATTTCATCCAGCATGTCATCCTGTTCAAAAATGCTTCTTGCCAGCTTGGTATCCTCTTTGATAAATGAGGTTAAAACATCCTCCACGGTTTGTATGGCTGCTTTAAACATCAAAAGAAACCTGGTTTTCTTAAGCAATGGTTCATCGTAAGCTTCCTTTTCTATGATGATAAACTTACTGATGCCTTCAGCAATATCTCCGATCCGCTCCAGGTTATTGTTGATTTTCAAGACGGCAAGTACAAATCTCAGGTCTATCGCAACGGGGTTGAAAAGCGCAAAAATATTTTCACAGTCCCTGTCAATTTTAAGCTCCATCGCGTTGACTCTTTTTTCGTTTGCTATCACTTCCCTGGAAAGGTCTTTATCGAAGGTTCTTAGGGACTGCAGGGACTTATGAAGCTGCGCAGCCACCAATGTCCACATTTCGGTGATATCGATCTTTAATTTGCCAAGTTCTATTTGTAGCTGTGTCATAATTTAAAACTCTTAAATGATTAACCAAACCTGCCGGTGATGTAATTCTGAGTGGCATCCTGGCTGGGATTGGTGAATATCTTCTCTGTGCTATCGAATTCTATGAGTTCCCCCATAAAAAAGAATGCTGTTTTATCACTTACTCTGGCTGCCTGCTGCATGTTATGCGTAACAATAACAATGGTAAAGCTATTTTTCAGCTGGTAGATGAGCTCTTCAATCTTTGCCGTAGATATGGGATCCAATGCGGAAGCGGGTTCATCCATTAACAGGACTGAAGGTTGCACGGCGATGGCCCTGGCAATACAAAGACGCTGTTGCTGGCCGCCGGACAAGGCCAAAGCAGACTTGTTCAGGTTGTCTTTTACTTCATCCCATAAGGCCGATTGTTTGAGTGCGCTTTCCACACTATCCGCCAGGACGATCTTTGAATTTTCGCCATTGATCCGAAGGCCAAAGGCCACATTTTCAAATATCGTCTTAGGGAAAGGGTTGGGTTTCTGAAAGACCATCCCGACTTTCTTCCGGTACTCATATACATTTACCAGGTTCTTATAGATGTCTACGTCGTCAATCAGCACTTCTCCATCTATAGAAACGTCCTCAATCAGATCATTCATTCTGTTAAAGCACCTTAAGAAAGTCGTTTTTCCACAACCTGAAGGGCCTATAAATGCAGTTACGGTATTGGGCGCAATGTCGATAGAGATATCTTTCAACGCCTGTTTCGTGCCATAATGCAAGTTAAGGTGCTTGGTCCTTAATTTGTACATTCCATAATTGCTTTCCGTTAAGCTGTTATTTTTTTGTACCATTTGTTTCTCAGGTAAATTGCTGCTCCGTTAAGGATAAAAGTAAATAATAACAATACAATAATGCCTGCGGCTGCGTTGACAACAAAGCCTTGCTGCGGACGTGAGGTCCAGTTGAATATCTGAATGGGAAGAGAGGTATATTGATCCATTGGTCCTTCGGGAATAAAGGGCACATAGGCCAATGCACCCACCACGATTAGCGGTGCCGTTTCGCCGATAGCCCTGGAGGTGGAAAGAATGATCCCGGTAAGGATACCCCCAAAGGAAGCAGGTAGGACTACCCTTTGTATGGTTTGCCATTTGGTTGCGCCAAGTCCAAATGAGGCCTCCCTTAAAGAATCAGGGACTGCCTTAATGGCTTCGCGGGTAGAAACGATGATCAGGGGCATGATCAGTAAGGCAAGTGTGAGTGCTCCTGCAAGGATACTGTTGCCCAATCCGGCAGTTCTGACAAACAGCTCAAGGCCCAGGATCCCATAAATAACAGAAGGCACGCCTGCCAGATTGGAAATGTTGACCTCGATGAGCTTTGCTAATCTGCTCCTTTTACCATATTCCTGCAGATAGATGCCCGACAGTATGCCAACCGGCAGGGCAATGATCAGGGTGATGACCAGGAGGCTGACCATTCCTGCCAGTGCAGTATAGATGCCCGATTCATCGGCATGTCTGGAGGGAAGATTGACGAAAAAAGACCAGTTGATGCGCCTGATGCCCTTAATAACAATATCTGCTAATAAGATGACTAAGGTCAGTAAACCAAGACTGGTGCAGCATACTGCAAATACCTTAAATAAGCTATCCTGTATGCCCGGGCTGAACAGACGTTTGTTATTCATAGCGCTGCTGATATTTTTTCCTGATCCAGAAACTGATGTTGTTGAGCAGGAAGGTGAATACAAATAAGGTGATGCCTGCGGCAAATATGGTGCGGTATTCCAAAGAATCCTGGGGCACATCGCCCATGCTTACCTGAACAATATAGGTGGTAATCGTTTCTACCGACTCCAAGGGATTAAAGGTTAGTTTCGGCTGCTGTCCCGCTGCAATGGCCACAATCATGGTTTCACCAAGGGCCCTTGATATAGCCAGGATGACGGAAACAATGATACCGGAATTGGCGGCCGGGACGATGACCTTAAATGCTGTTTGAAAACGGTTGGCTCCAAGTCCGTAAGACGCTTCACGCAGCGACCTCGGCACTGCCCTGAGTGCATCTTCACTCAATGAAGTAATGTAAGGGATGATCATGATCCCCATCACCAGTCCGGGTGAAAGCGCATTAAACCCTGCCAGGCCGGGAATGATTTTCTGAAGCAGGGGCGTGACGAATTG
>CBFGNP010000579.1:0-3562 GCA_965650095.1 uncultured Pedobacter sp.
TATGATCTTTCCATCCTTTTTTCTAACCCCGTCCTTCTCTTTCAGGCGATGTTTAAAAAACACATCAATTCCCGCCTCTTTAACCATATCGTTCAGCACTTTTTCAGCAACATGTGGCTCCGGGAACCAGGCCGGGGTATCTTTCAAGCCGTAGTATTTTCCGCAACGGATGTATAGCTCCTTAACATATCCACCGATCACATCCTTGCGCCCCAGGTCGGTCGCAGACAGCCCTCCAGACACCATTCCGCCTATATGCTGTTTGGCTTCCAGCAAAGCTACCTTAAGCCCCTCGCGTCCAGCGGTAATGGCCGCGATTACCCCAGAGGCTGTACCGCCATAAACCACTACATCGTATTGTTTTACTTTTTGCGTCGATGGCTTACCAGCAGGTAAGGCCAGGAGTTGTGTTAATGGAACCGATACCATCACAATCAAGGCGATGGCAGCCATCAATAATTTTCTGTTTATCATTTTTACTTTGTTTAAGTACCGCACAGGCAGTTTAAATATTTCACATTTATGGTTAATGGTTAGACAGTGAAAAAGGAAAATCACTTTCTTTGATACCTTTTGTTTTATTGGGGGATGATGACATCTTAAAATTCAGCTTTGCTCCCTTCATCAATGCTGTGTAGCTGATCCAGTTTTTGCAATAATCAGAGTTATTAAAGGTGAGCGATTGAACATATTTGTTTGAAGGGCTATTGGCTGCTGCATTGATCTCGATTTGTTTTCCATTATCCAGATGCAGCACCGCCTGCTTGAACAAAGGCGCACCCAGTACATACTGATCAGTCGCCGGGCATACCGGATAAAAGCCCAATGCGGAAAAAATATACCAGGCCGATGTCTGACCGTTATCCTCATCGCCACAATAGCCATCCGGAGCATGGGTGTATAAACGATCCATCACTTCACGGACCCAGTATTGTGTTTTCCAGGGCTCGCCAGCATAATTGTATAGATAGATCATGTGCTGAATAGGCTGGTTACCATGGGCATATTGTCCCATATTCATGATCTGCATTTCTCTGATTTCATGGATCACTTTCCCATAAGCACGCTCATCAAATATTGGGGGCATACTAAAAACAGAATCGAGTTTTTTCGTAAATGCTGCATTTCCACCCATCAGATTTTTCAATCCTCTGATGTCATGGAATACACTCCAGGTATAATGCCAGCTGTTTCCCTCAGTAAAAGCATCACCCCACTTAAAAGGAGAAAACGGCGATTGGAAGCTCCCGTCTTTGTTCTTTCCCCTCATCAGTTTGGTCACCGGATCAAATAGGTTCTTATAATTCATTGCCCTTTTTGCGTACAGGTCGATTTCGGCTTGCGGACGGCCCAGCTTTTTAGCCAGTTGGTAAATACAAAAATCGTCATAGGCATATTCCAGCGTGCGTGCGGCGTTTTGATTAATATTTACGTCGTAAGGTACATAGCCCAGGGCATTGTAATAATCTGCACCTTTTCTGCCAACCGAGGTTAAAGGCCCTTCATGGTTTGCGCCTTTTAACATCGCAGCATACAACAGGTTAACGTCGTAACCACTCAATCCCTTCAGGTAGGCATCAGCTACCACTGATGCAGAATTATTACCGATCATGATATTGCGGTGCCCTGGGCTGGACCATTCCGGTAGCCAGCCACTTTCCTTATAGTCATTTATCAGGCCCTGCTGCATTTCTTTATTGATCGCAGGATATAGCAAATTCAAAAGCGGATACAAGGCCCGGAAGGTATCCCAAAAGCCCGTACCGGCATACATATAGCCGGGATAGATCTTACCGTCGTAGGGGCTATAGTGTACAATTTTACCCGTTTTATCCAACTCATAATGTTTTTGAGGAAATAATAAACTACGGTAAAGACAAGAATAAAAAGTCTTGTTCTGATCATCACTTCCTCCGCTAACAGCGATCTTACTGAGTTGCTGATTCCAGGCCTTCCTCGCCTTTTGTTTCAGCTGCTCAAAACCGTCTTTACCCAGTTCCCGGTTTAGGTTTATTTCTGCCTGTTCAAGACTGATAAAGGACGATGAAACCCTCAGATTGACTTTTTTGTCTTTATCCGTACGAAATCCAATTACAGCCCCTGTATGATCGGCCTGCAACTCCTTAAGCCCATCAACCAGTTTTTGATTGTCCCAGAGTTTGACAAGGGTAATCGGCTGATCGATATAGATGACAAAATAGTTTTTAAAATTAGGCAGTACGCCAAGTTTATTTTTGGTGGTGTAGCCAACTATTTTACATTCCTCAGGGATCACTTTAATATAAGACCCCGCATCAAGTGCATCAATCACCAGAAATGCATCTTTTGTTGTTGGGTAATTTATCCGGAAAGCAGCCGCCCTTTCGGTAGGTGTAATTTCTGTAGTGATGTCATAATCAGCCAGATATACACTGTAGTAATAAGGTTTTGAAATTTCTGCTTTATGTGAAAACCAGCTTCCGCGGCCTTCTTCCTTAAAAACTGCTTTACCGCTCAGCGGCATAATGGCAAACTGTCCGTAATCGTTCATCCAGGGAGAAGGCTGATGTGTTTGTTTAAACCCTACAATTTTATCCGCATCATAGGTATAGGCCCAGCCATCTCCCATCTTACCGGTTTGCGGTGTCCAGAAATTCATTCCCCATGGCAGGGCTATAGCAGGATAGGTATTTCCGGTAGAAAGACTATGTTTTGATGCAGTGCCCACCAACGGGTTTACAAAATCTACAGGATTAACCGGTTTGTTCTGTGCCTGCGCGCTATTGCCAAGGCCGAGAAGGCCAACGAAGCAATATTTTACGAGTTTCTTCATTTTATTTACCAATGCATCCATTATTTATCAGCGGTTAGCAGTACAGCATCTGCACAAATTACCCCATTTGCATTTTTATTGGTCAGTGCCACATAGGCCTTTGTACCTGCTTCAAAGCTATATTGTCCAAGGCTGATCCATTCCCCGGAAGTCTGCCCATTGACCACAACATCCTCATGTTTAATCACCATCTCCCTGCTGGTTTTACCATCATTTACCACCCAGGTAACCGTAGATGATGCATTGTTTAGCTTAGGCTTTACGTACGTGTATACCGTATATTTTCCTGCTTTCTCAAGCTTAGGACTGAATTTTACACTCATTTCTTCTGCTAATTTCCCTGGCCTTAAAATATAAGCGTCAGGTCCGTAGAAGCCTCCTTTAACCAATGACCATTTTCCTTTTAGCTCAACCTGACCGTTATTGCGGCTATCGACCAGGATATCGGGCGTACTTCCATTCACCAGCGGGTCTTGTGCCAGAAGCTTTTGAATCTTTTTTACATCCACACCCTGTACGGTTGTCTTCCCATTTAGGGCAAGTACAGCGGCAGTAGCTGCAGACTGGCTAAGCACCATGAATACCGGTTCCATCCGGATAGAACCATAGCCGATATGGCTTGCAGACAAGCAAACGGGAACCAGCAGGTTCACACACTCACTTACTTTAGGAGTAAGTGAACGATAAGAGATCGGGTAAGGACCAGTTCCCCCCTTTTCAACATCCCCTTCATTTTTAACCATTCCACCA
>CBFGNP010000580.1:0-3554 GCA_965650095.1 uncultured Pedobacter sp.
GAAAAGATTGCCAAAGCGCAGGACTTTCTTCCGATAAATGGAACAGATTATATAGAGTTTTATGTAGGCAATGCCAAACAGGCAGCCCATTATTATAAAACAGCGTTTGGCTTTCAGTCGCTCGCTTATGCAGGACCGGAAACCGGCGTTCGTGACCGCGCTTCCTATGTGCTGCAACAGGGAAAGATCAGGCTGGTACTCACTACCGCATTAAAATCGGAAAGCCCGATAGCGGAACACGTAAAGCGGCATGGCGATGGGGTAAAGATCCTGGCACTATGGGTTGATGATGCATACAGCGCCTTTGAAGAAACAACTAAACGCGGCGGGAAACCTTATATGGAGCCGGTAACGCTGAGCGATAAACATGGTGATGTGCGTATGTCAGGTATCTATACTTATGGCGAAACGGTACATATGTTTATTGAACGCAAAAATTATAATGGTGCTTTTTTACCTGGCTATGTCGACTGGAAAAGCGACTACCAGCCATCAGATGCTGGTTTGCTGTATATTGATCATTGCGTAGGTAATGTAGGCTGGAACAGGATGAACGAAACGGTGAAATGGTATGAGGAAGTCATGGGTTTTGTAAATATCCTTTCTTTTGATGACAAGCAGATCAATACAGAGTATTCTGCCCTGATGAGCAAGGTGATGAGCAATGGAAATGGCTTCTCGAAGTTTCCGATCAATGAACCTGCAGAAGGGAAAAAGAAGTCGCAGATTGAAGAATATCTGGAATTTTACGAAGGCGAAGGGGTGCAACACATTGCTGTAGCTACAAAAGACATTTTGACTACAGTAAGGGAATTAAAAGCTCGAGGGGTTGAGTTTTTAAGTGCACCCCCTGAAGCCTACTACAATATGATGCCGGACCGCGTTGGGGCAATAGATGAGGAAATTGCACAGCTTAAGGAATTGGGTATCCTGGTGGATTGTGATGAAGAAGGTTATCTGCTACAGATTTTTACAAAACCAGTGGAAGACCGACCGACTTTATTCTTCGAGATCATCCAGCGTAAAGGGGCGCAGTCTTTCGGCGCAGGAAACTTTAAAGCCTTATTTGAATCCTTAGAACGCGAACAGGAACTGAGAGGAAACTTATAAACGGCTTGTTCATTTAAAAACGGAGAGGGCATTCTGTAAGGATGTCCTCTTTTTTATGGATTAACCGCGCAATGATTTAAAAAAAATAGTTATTTTCGGGCTTTAAGGCAACACTTGGGAATGGAAATCAACATCTTAAATAAAACATGGCTGTTCTTCACCAGGCTTAGCGCCGCTTTCAGGTTATTCCAAAAGAACGACCCCCTGAGATTGGCAGGTGCTACAGCCTTCTTTACAAATTTTGCACTCCCCCCTATTCTCCTGATTCTCATCCGCCTGTTCGGCTTTTTTATGGACAGGAAAATCCTGGCTACGCGGTTATTTGAACGCCTTGCCAACATCTTAGACGATGACAGTACGGGTCAGATCAGACAAACACTCAGAAATATCCGGGGGATCGACCATAAATGGTACGCTACGCTAATTAGTTTCGTGTTTTTTCTGTTCGTCGCAACAACACTATTTAATGTGATTAAAAATTCCATGGACCAGATCTGGTCCATTGGAAAAAAGGAACATGTAGGCCTCATGTTTACCATGAGATTAAGGGCCAGGTCGATGATCATCATTTTGCTGGCCGGTATATTGTTCCTGCTTGGTTTCTTAACAGACAGTATTCAGGCCGTTATAGGCGGCTATATCAATACAGCCGCTCCTACCTTCGGTAAATTCTTTTTATCCATACTGAACGAATTGCTCTTCATTGCCATCGTTATGACCTGGTTCACTGTTTTATTCCGCTTCCTCACCAATGGCCGGCCCACCTGGAGCGCTGCGCTCAAGGGAGGCTTGCTTACCGCAGTATTATTTACAATCGGTAAATATATATTGCGGATTCTGCTCCCTTTAAGCGGAATAGGAAATATTTATGGAACTTCAGGATCGATCGTACTGATCATGCTTTTTGTTTTTTACTCTTCTTTCATATTTTATTTCGGCGCCTGCTACGTAAAAATCCTGAGTGATGCCAAAGAAACGCCCATACGCCCCATTAAAGGAACATTTAATTATGAAATCAAAGAAGTAGTTAAAGACACCGGAAATTAATGTGCAGCAACCTGCTCAAATCCCTGCATTTCAAATACAGCCAGTTTGTTTAAAAGGTTGTAATGTAAGGTCCCAAAGAAGTTGATGATGCCGTCCTTATTTTTTCCTTCAATACAAATACTCTCCTTTACAACCTCCTGGTGTGTTAAATTCTGATCAGTAAGGATCATGTCTTCGTCCTGAATTCTGACATCTGACACATCAATAGAGAACTGTTTAAGAAGCTCCGCAAAGCTCTTTCCGTTTAAAAGCAACTCTTTAATATTCATAGCATATCGAATTAAGTTAGGGAGAAATTCTAGATCAATTTTAGCGCCAAAAAAAAGGGCGTAGGATTAACTGTACGCCCTTTCACACAAAATGTGGAAAACTTTTACTTGCTAAAACAATCTGTAAGCCAGTCCAAAGGTGAACAGACCCAGTTTTGTGTCATCATAGCCATCTTTCCCGATTTTTGAAAGCCCGGTTTCATACCTTAAATCCACCCCAAGGTTACCAACGTCCAAACCTGCACCGAACTGCCAGGCAAAGTTCTGTCCTTTAAAGTCTCCTCTAAAAACACTGCCCGCGGCATCACCGAATGACTGGTCATCACTCAGCACAAAAGAAACTACAGGACCGGTATTTAAGCGCAGACCAACACCTGCTGCGCCAAACTTTGTTCCCACCAGAACCGGTACATCCAGACTGGTAAACCTGACCTTGTTCTCTTGTCCTGCACCATCCTGCAAGGTGGTATTCTTACCACTAAGATAAAGCTCCGGCTGCAAATGTATTCCTGCAGCTCCAAAGCGCGTCCACAGACCTGCGTAATAGCCAGCTCTGTTATCACTGCTAAAAGTATTATCTGTGCTTAATTTAGAAAGATTAGCTCCTGCCTTCAATCCCATCTGGAAACTTGGCAATACCTGGCTGAATGCGGCCAGATTCAGAGAAATGAGCAATGCGGATAAAATTATCTTTTTCATGGCTGGATTAAATTTAATGTTAAATTAGTTAAATTGTCTAGGTAAAATTATGAATGTTTTCAATTGAAAAGTAAATTACGTAGTTTTATATTTCATCTTGTACAATGCTTCATACAATTTCCGCGCCGTTAATCATCAATTTAAATGGATTTTACATTTAATTCGTACGCCATTGCGCTAATTCTTTGTGGCACAATTACCCTGATTTTTTCTTACAACCTGTTTAGGAAAAAGGGTGAAGCTGTACGGCTGTTTGGATTTATGATGGTATCGAATGCCATCTGGTCCCTGGGCTACGGCTTTGAACTGGCCAGCAGCACCATCAGCCAGATGCGTTTTTTTATCAACATTGAATACTTCGGCATTACTACTTTGCCCGTAAGCTGGTTCCTGTTTTGCCTACACCTGTCGGGAAAAGACTACTGGTAT
>CBFGNP010000581.1:0-3553 GCA_965650095.1 uncultured Pedobacter sp.
TGAACTGGTCGCTTTGCTAAAACAAAGTGGATTAAGTGATTATTCGATATTTCTGGACGAAGAGACCGATACACTTTTTGCTGTACAACAGCAGGACGGGCAATCGTCTCAAGATCTGGGAGGAACCGCAATTGTACAAAAATGGTGGGCTTACATGGCCGATATTATGGAAACCAATGCGGATCAATCGCCCGTTTGCAAACCCTTGGAGCAGGTTTTTCACCTGGATTAAATGATAGATATGAAACCAGTTATCACCACGATTTTTAGCTTTATATTTTTGTTCCAGACTGCCGGAGCACAAAGCTTATCCAAACCAGGCAGTGGCTGGCCTGCTGTAGAAAAGCAAATGAAACCCTGGACGCGCTGGTGGTGGATGGGCAATGCCGTAGACGAAAGTAATTTAAATAAGGTCTTAACCAAATACCAGGCTGCGGGAATCGGAGGTGTAGAAATCACGCCAATCTATGGCGCGGTAGGCTTTGAAAAAAGATACATCGATTTTCTTTCCCCCAAATGGATGAGCATGTTGCAATATACCGTGCAGAAATCAAATGCACTGGGTATGGGTGTGGATATGAATACAGGTACGGGCTGGCCTTTTGGCGGACCCTTGGTAAAACCGGAAAATGCAGCGACCAAGTTAATTGTACAGCAATATGAACTGAAATCAGGGGAACAACTCAACGAGCCGATCAAGGTAAAAGAAGCCAAACAGGATGCCGCCATATTACAAGCAGTTACGGCTTACGGCAGTAATGGAGCCATTGTTGATCTGTATGATAAAGTTGGGGCAGGCGGACAACTGAACTGGACCGCGGGAAATGGCAACTGGAAGATCTACGCGGCCTTTGCCGGAAAAACACGCCAGCAAGTGAAGCGGGCAGCACCAGGAGGAGCGGGGCTTACCATGGACCATTTGGACAGAAATTCGGTTACTACTTATCTGAAACGCTTTGATCAGGCTTTTAACAATAAGCCCAATGGAGTCAGGGCTTTTTTTAACGACAGTTATGAGGTTTACGGTGCCAACTGGACACCAACTTTTTTCGATGAATTTCAGAAACGCAGAGGTTACGATTTAAAGAAACACCTGAAGGAACTGGTCGGCAAGGATTCCGTGAGTGACCTGGTGGCCAGGGTAAAATCCGATTACAGGGAAACGATGAGCGACCTGTTGCTGTTTAATTTTACGCATAACTGGACAGACTGGGCGCATCGGTATAAATCCATCAGCAAGAACCAGTCGCACGGCTCACCAGGCAACCTGCTGGATCTGTATGGGGCGGTAGACATTCCTGAAACGGAAACTTTTGGGTCCAGTCAGTTCGCCATTCCAGGGCTTCGCAGAGATAAAGCGGATGTACGGAATGTAGATCCTGATCCGATGATGTGTAAATTTGCTTCATCAGCAGCACATACGGGAGGTAAGAACCTGGTGTCATCCGAGACCTTTACCTGGTTAACTGAACATTTCAAGACTTCTTACTCGCAATGTAAGCCGGAGGCAGAACAATTGTTCCTTTCTGGTGTGAATCATATCTTTTACCATGGTACAACCAATTCGCCCGACGATGCCGTATGGCCTGGCTGGCTGTTCTATGCTTCGGTAGAGTTTAATCCGAACAACAGTTTATGGCCCCAGATAGGTGGACTAAACGAATACATTACCCGATGCCAGTCAGTCCTTCAATCCGGTAAATCTGATAATGAACTGCTGATCTACTGGCCGGTTTATGACGTATGGAACCATGCAAAAGGAATGGACGTGGCCGTTAAGGTACATAATATAGACGAGTGGCTGCATCCTACCCCTTTTTATAAATTGTCTAAGAAACTGTCGAAATCCGGATATTCCCTTGATTTTGCATCCGACCGCTTGCTGACAAATGCGGTCGTACAGCGTGGCTTAGTAAGCACTGAACCTAAGGCCTCCCCTTATAAAGTACTGATCATTCCTCAATGTACCATGATTGCGCTGCCTACCCTTGAAAAAGCAATGCAATTGGCAGCAGATGGGGCAACAGTTATTTTTCAGCAATTGCCGGCTGATGTTCCGGGCCTGAATCAGCTGGAGTCACGCAGGAACCGGTTGAAGGAAATCCTGGCGGGTATGAAATTTTCTGATGCAGGTAACGGAGTGAAACAGTATAAAACAGGCAAGGGCCTGATATTGCTGTCGGCAAATGTAGAAAAAGCCCTGGCCTTTAAAGCACTGAAGCCGGAAGAACTGGTAGATGCAGGCCTGCAATTTATCCGCCGCAGTTTTAATGGCGGTAAATATTACTACATCGTGAACCATACGGCTAAAGACATGGATGCCGATTTTCCGCTGAATGAAAAAGGCTCGGTAATGATTATGGATCCGCAGAGCGGGATGACTGGATTGGCGGCTACAAATCATGCCGGCGGACAGTTTAAAGTAAGGCTGCAAATTAGTTCCGGGGAAGCGCTGATCCTTAAAGTGACGGAGAAAGCCCCTGCTGCAGGGCAGTCCTGGACTTACTTAAATAAACCAGGAAAAGAGATCGCGCTCAACAACCGCTGGTCGCTCAACTTTACTGCAGGCGGTCCGGAACTTCCTGCTGCTCAGCAATTGGATAAATTGGTTTCCTGGACCACCTTGTCTGATCCCAAACTGCAGGCCTTTTCAGGCACCGGGGTATATACCAGCAGCTTTAACCTGCCAGAAAAGACAGCCAGAGAATATGTATTGAACCTGAACCAGGTTGACGAAAGTGCGAAGGTATGGATCAACGGAAAGGAAGTCGGGATCCTATGGAGCATTCCCTTTAAAGCCCGTATAGGCAAGTACCTGAAAGCCGGAAGCAATACTATTAAAATTGAAGTCCTGAACCTGATGGCCAACCGGATCCGTTACATGGACCAGAAGAAAATTCAGTGGAGGAATTATCACGAGATCAACTTCGTGAATATCAATTATGAGCCTTTTGACGCATCAGGTTGGCAGGTGATGCCCTCAGGCTTAATCGGGCCTGTTACCATTTCACCTTATTTTTAGATAAGATGATATAAGATCATGCGAAGAACCGATAATATTTATCGGTTCTTTTTTTTAAAAAGAAATATAAAAATATTTTTATCAATTTTTTTTTCGGAAACCGTAAAAAACAGGCTTATAAACGTCAATGAAACGTTTATTTGTTAGATGCGGTTGGAATTAGGTGGTTGATCCGGGTTAGGCAGGATGAAGCAGGTTGCAAGTCGTGCAACAATCCTATACTTTTAATTTAAATACCAGATAACCAAGTAACCAAATAACCATTAACCAAACAACACGAGTTAACCGCCGTTAATAACCAAATAAAACTGTATGTAAAAACCTCTACTTTCTTTTCTGGAATCGGTACGCATATGCGCCTCTTTTGCGGATTGCAGATTTCTTGCTTCTTACTTAACAGTTGGTCATTAAGGTGTTTTTTATTCAATGAAAAATGCTATGGATAAACCTTTCAAAAAACGTTTAATTGTCGTTCTAATGCTTGTTGTCGCTTTTTCGGGCTGCAGGAAGCAAGAATTTGATGCTTATTAT
>CBFGNP010000582.1:0-3551 GCA_965650095.1 uncultured Pedobacter sp.
ACCTTGCACAGAAGCAGGGTCAGGCAATCCCCAATGGTCTCGCTTTGAATCCCCTGGAAAATTTGGGCAAACTTCATTGTCAGCGCTGTCACATACAGTAATGACAAAGTCAACTGTAACAGATGTAAATTCATCCCAGCTCTTACTCCTGGGCGCATAATCTAAGCCAAACTCTGAAATTTGCTCTAACGCGAATGGGTTTACTTTTCCGACTGGTTTACTGCCTGCGCTAAAAGCTTGGAAATACTTTCCTGAGACACAATTGAAAATCGCCTCCGCCATGATGCTTCTTGCAGAATTTCCCGTGCACACTACCAGTACTTTATATTTTTCTAACAACATGAAATTTCCCCGGCGGCTTTAGCATTATTTTGGGGAGCTGCTTCGCCACACCCATCAAAGAGGCCGAAATGCCTGGAAAAATCACCTACGAAATCGAAATGATTTTTGAAGCGAGTTTCTTGAAGCATTTGCCAGGTATTTCCACAAACAGGAAATACCCTGCCTGTTTCCATTTTATGATTCATATCCAGGGAAAATTCGGTCGGCGAATTCTCTATGGTTCCTTTGTATACAACGGCCTGCCCATAATCCTCGCAATAGGGTTCCAGATCATCAATTTTAAATAATCTGTACGTTTCGGATGTAAATACGGCATTTCCTAAAAGTGCGGCTAATTTTTCATTGCCGATATTGATAGGCTTTACTTCGACCAAACGAGGATCGTGGAATCCATTGCTTTTTGCTAATGTAATGAAGTCTTGTTTATATAATGCACCAGCCAAACACTCTCCATATAAAACTGGATCATTCTTTAATTCCAAATGAAGTCGACGATCAACGTACACATCGGAAAAATAGAACTCTCCGCCAGGTTTCAATAGATTTTTAACCCCACGCAGAACCGCATCTTTATCAGGAGAAAGGTTTACTACGCAGTTAGACACGATGATGTCAAAACTATTCGGCTCCAATCCCAAATCATCTAACTGCTCAATGAATCCATTTACAAACTTTACATTGTCGTATCCAACGGCTTGCTTATGATATTCCAGACACTCATTTGCAACCTCGAGTTGCTCATCTGTCATGTCCACACCAACTACAAAACCCGTTGCACCAACAAGTTGTGATAAAACGTACACATCCCTTCCACTGCCACACCCCAAGTCGAGGATTTTCAGTCCCTCCAAAGCGGTAGGACATACCAATCCACAACCGTAATATTTAGAAAGAACCTTGGCATGTACCTTAGAAAGCAATGGCTTTAACCAACTTGGCTGATCAGACAAATCGCAACAAGCACCAGTTTTTAAATCTCTGATACCTTACAATTGCTTTCCATAATATTCTTTGACTATACCGTGCATTTATTTTCCCTTCATTTTTTAAAAATAAGCTGCCAATAACCAACGTCTATTCGACGTTCAAATTTAAAGCCAACCTCTTGAAAATGCCCAACTTTTATAAAATCAAAAAATTCATGTAGGGCCACACTAGCTTCGTTAGGAAGAGCAATTCCCGCAATAATTGCGTGGTAATTCAACTCCCGCAATTGATTAAGTAATTCCGTATATAATTTTTTTCCAAACCCCATTCCAGTAAATTCAGGCCTAAGATAAACCGAAACCTCAACGCTTTGGTCATAGGCTGGACGGGGTTTCCATTTTGAGGCTCTTGCACATCCAACGACCGAACCTTCAACCTCTACTACTAACCATGGTAATGAAGCTATGTTTTCCTCTATCCTGGCTTTCATATCAGAGGCTTTTACAGCTACTGTTTCAAAGGTGATAGGTGTATTTAAAATGTAGTGATTAAAAACATCACATAGCTCTTGCGCATCGTTTGGAACAACAGGGCGAATAAGCATATACACTCCATAAAGCAACTTTATATAACGTTGTGACTAACCCTTAATGCAACATTTCTTTCTCTTTCCATCTGCATTCGGGGTGGCTATTTCATTGTAATAGTCATCAACTTTGGAATCAGGGTGCACCCAATCATAGTGAAATTCATGCTCAATCAGCTCGAGTTTTTGACAAAACTCCGTTTCCAGTAAGGGAGATCCTTTATAAAGCAATAACCGGGTCTCCTTCTGCAAAGGATCCAAATATTCTTCCAACTGATTTTCTTCAACAAACTTATCAAACAAAGCGAGATCAGAATGACTGATATATGGGGTGAAGTTGATAAAGGTAGGCTTAATTGCAATGCCCGCTTCGCGCAACAATCTTATAGCTTCGGTAGCATGATTCAGCGTCATACGCTTAGTTAAGTGTTGAAATACCTCTTCTTTGGGGAATTCAAGTGCCGTAGTTATTTCAACGCAACCATATTTGCGGAAATCAGGTAATAAGAATTGTTTTTTAACTAAGTCATCGGCCCTAGCGGTTAAATCACATGTCAAACCGGGGAATCTTTCATGGAAAGCCTCTAAAACTTGTAATCCTTTTTTACCGTTACTAAACCAATCCGCATCTATGAAGGTAATATGTTGCGCGCCGGCCGCTACACACCAGGCAATGTCCTCCAAGACGACCTCAACCGGAGCTTGTACTACTTTCTGTTCATACGCGGCATAAACTGAGCAGTATCCGCACTTATGTGCGCAGCCCCGAGCAACCTCCACATTTCCGACGACTAATCCATCTTTGGTTTTTGCATATCGCTTCAAATCAGGTAACCCTGACCTGTCGGGAGCAAGAAACTTGGTTTTTGTTAGTCTTTTTGCAGGCTGCTCACCACCTCCATTCCATACACCAGAAACACTTAAAAAGCTCAGCTTGTCTTTAAATAATGTCAGCGCTTCGCATATTGCTTCTTCATACTCACCGAGAATTACAAAACAGTTAGTGTCCAAAAAATAACTAACCGGGTGAACAGTTACATATTGATTGTAAAATATGATGGGACCCGAAAATCCATTTTGACGCATAGATTTTGCTGCTCGAATTCCCTCCTCAACCGAAGCAAATACTGAAATAGAAATCAACGCGATGTCATAAATTGAGGATAGGCTGTAATCAAAAGCTTGAACCGACAAATCGTATAAATCCAACTCAGCATCAATACAGGCATCCTTTATATACGCCTGCACATTTGCAACACCAAGGGGCTGGTAGTCAACTTCATAAGGAGACGCCAAAAATATCTTCATAAAAATTCCCTAAATTAACCGAAAATACCTAATGAAACATCCTTAACCATGCATGTGGCACTCGAAGGACAGATAGATGAAAACTCTTTAGTATTCCTGATATCGAGAGGTACTACATCTCTATTCGTTGTTAAAAATCCATACCTCGCCAGATAACTTGGTATAGTTGTGGTAAGTAAATAGGCCTTTTTAAGCCCAAGTTTCTGCAAATATTCCGCCATTGATACCATTAAAGTCTTATCAATATTCCACTTTCCTCGATATTCAAAAGCCACCGAAAAAGAGCGAACTAAAGCGTTATCTTCATAGATTTCTGCTCCGACAGAGCCGATAACTTCATCCCCATAACATGCCACTATAAAATTGGCCAAATGGGGATCGACATCCT
>CBFGNP010000583.1:0-3544 GCA_965650095.1 uncultured Pedobacter sp.
AAACTGAGGGTACGGATCATGGTCAGGTATACAGAAGTAATCTTTTTAAAAGAGAATTCTGAAAAATGCATTAAGGTTTCGCCGCTGTAGAAATATTCCAGGATTGCCAAAATGATGGCCAGCAGCGCCAGGAAATAAAAGTTGGATTCCCAGCCAAACGCAGCTTGCAGGTATCCCCCCAGGAAAGGGGCCACAATAGGACCGGTAGACCAGATGATCGAAAAAAGACTTAAATAGTGTTTGAGCTGGTTGCCGGTAAAGAGATCGACGAAATATGCACGCTTGGCAACAATAACGGTACCTACGGTAAAGCCATGTATGATCCGCATCAGGTAAATGAGGTAGATGTTATGGGTATTGGCAATGATGATACTGGCTGCTGCAAAAATGAGCAGGCAAATGAGACTTAGCTTATAGCGGCCGAAACTATCCAGCACACTGCCAATAAAGAGCTGGGAAATTCCATAGCTGATCAGAAACAGGCTTAAGGTAAGCTGTACCTGGAGGCTGCTGACCTGCATGCTGCCTGCCATAGATGGCAAGGATGGAATGTAAATATCTGTCGCGAAGCCAGATAATGGAAGTAGGGCAAATGCAAGTATTGTTGAAATGCCCTGGTGCTGTTGTGTGAGTGATTTCGTAGTGTTCAAAACGCGGAGATGTTTTTTTTGAATGGCCAAAGTTAGGCTTTCCCGTTGCCGTACGACAGATTTTTGAACATGTTAGTGTAATAATTACATCTGCGGAATTTCATATTCTTTAAACCAGACGAGATTTGAGATCTATCCAAATATTAATAGGTATCTTTGGTGGTTAAAGCATTGCTGTTATGAATGATTATGATGATTTGATTTTGGTAGACAAGAACTCAGGAAAAATAAGAAATCTCGAAGAAGCCCTGAATGGTGTAGAGATAACTTATGCCCATTGGTTGAATAAACGGGAAAATATACATACTGGAGAAAAGCCTGATCGGCTTGGTAACTATTTCAGATATTTTTATAATGATAAAGGTATCCAGTTCTATGTGAAGGATAACCTCCCTCAGGAAATTAAAAATGCCTGCTGGTCTGCGTACAAAGGTATATTTGGACAATAACGTTTCTAAATTGAAATAATATTCGAGAGGCTTCCCACATTGTTATAGTTTTGCCGGAAAACACAACATATGTCAAAAACAAAACTCACTATTAATAATAATGGTTCGGTAAAGATTGAAGGCGATTTTGAGATCGTAGACAGAAACGGTGACGTTTATGGATTGCAGGGAAGAACTGTATTATCCATATGTCGTTGCGGTCTTTCTAAGAATAAGCCGTTCTGTGACGGTTCACATAACGGTCATTTTGAACACGAGGCGGTTGCATTTGAGCTTCCTCCGAAGAAAGTTTAGGTAAACCACACCTCACAAGACCCCCAAAAATCATACAATTTTGGGGGTCTTGTGATGATGGGGCCTCGTGTTTTTTAAAAACAACCGCTGCGTAAACAATTTATCTTAAATTTAGGAGATAAATATTCTGTTTATGAAATGTTTTTTGTTGTTCCTCCTTTCTGCCTGTTCCTTATCGCTGGCCGCCCAACAAACCCAGAAACCGGTCTTACATGGGCAGAACTGGATGGCGATAACCGGGAAACCCTTGGCTGCTACGGCCGGTGCCATGATCTTTCAAAAGGGCGGAAACGCCGTGGATGCTGCATGTGCCATGCTTGCCGCTACCTGCACCATGTGGGATACCCTAAGCTGGGGAGGTGAAACCCAGGCTTTGATCTATAATCCACATACCAAAAAAGTAATCGCGATTAACGCATTGGGATTTGCCCCGACAGGAGCGACGGTAGATTTTTTTAAAAGTAAAGGCTATAATTTTCCACCGGAGTACGGGCCACTGGCTGCGACTACACCAGGAACACCTGGGGGACTCATTTATATGCTGGCCAATTACGGCACCATGAGCCTGGCACAGGTGCTGGCACCGGCCATACAGATGGCAAAAGGCTATCCGATAGAAGCCCAGGCGGCCAACACGATCGAGCGTCAGAAGGCTTTGATTAAACAATGGCCCTATAGTAAAAAAGTGTTGCTGCCACATGCCGGAGCAGAACGGGAAGCTCCCGAAGCAGGCGAGATCTTTGTGCAAAAGGACCTCCTGAATACCCTGAACAAAATGGTGGCCGCAGAAAGAAATGCACTTAAAAACGGCAGGAAGCGTAAAGAGGCGCTGATGGCTGCTTACGATCGCTTTTATAAGGGTGACATAGCACGGGAATTTGTAAGAGGCTGCCAGGAGCAGGGCGGCCTCATCACCATGCAGGATCTGGCAAAATGGAAGCCCATCAGCGAGGAACCCCTAATGGTGAACTATAAGGGGATAGCTGTTTATAAAATGCAGCAGTGGACACAGGGCCCTGTCTTGCTGCAGGCGCTGAATATCCTGGAGAACTTCGATCTTAAGGGCATGGGCTATAACAGTGCGAAATATATCCATACCGTTTACCAGGCGATGAATCTGGCCTTTGCCGATCGTGATTTTTATTATGGTGATCCCTATATGCAGCCACTTGAACCGATAAAGGGCTTGTTGAGTAAGGAATATGCCCGGCAGAGGGCCGGTTTGATCCGGTATGGGAAGAACGATACCGGTATTGGGCCTGGCGACCCATATCCTTTTGAAGGTTTATCTAATCCTTACCTGAATTTGCTTAAACGCAGGGGCTATGAGATGGATACGACGAAGCGCAATTTTGCTCCTCAGCATGATATGGGCAATTATACACCAAAGGAAGTTTATGAGGATCGGTTATGGCGGGGCACTACTTCTGTAGAGGCGGCAGATAAGGAAGGCTGGGTGGTCTCCATTACACCGAGTGGCGGCTGGCTGCCGGCCTGCATCGCAGGAAATACAGGGATCGGCATGAGCCAGCGCATGCAAAGCTTCGTCCTGGATACGACTTTGAACCCTTTCAATGTCGTTGCACCCGGAAAGCGGCCAAGGGTAACCTTATCGCCTTCACTGGCACTTAAGGATGGAAAGCCGTTTTTGGCTGCAGCGGTGCAGGGCGGCGATACCCAGGATCAGAATCTGCTGCAGTTCTTTTTGAATGTGACCGAATTCGGGATGAATGTACAGCAGGCTGCTGAGGCGGCTAATTTCAATTCCAACCAGCTCTGGTTGTCGCTTGGTGGAACAAAAACTGCCGACCGCGAACCTAAGCCTGGTCAGCTTTTATTAAATTCCGGCACCACTGAGGCCATCAAAAATGAGCTGAAGAAAATGGGCTACAGCTTAAGCTTCTCCGATCGTACCAGCGGGCCGATCAACGCCATTTATTTCGATTGGAAACACGGCAGCCTCTGGGGTGGATCCAGTAACCATGGGGAAGATTACGGGATCGGCTGGTAAGGAACATTTGTTGATTTAGGCCTTTATTTTAAAAGGTTTTGTTAGCTTTGGCGGAGAAATCATCTTCAGTTTAATCCGCATGAAACCAGGGAATTTTAAGGTAAATTATGATGGCACAAGCCTCTCAGCAATAATAACAG
>CBFGNP010000584.1:0-3539 GCA_965650095.1 uncultured Pedobacter sp.
GGCTGTAAATTAATATGGTCATTGATGATCATCAGATCACCTTTCTTAAACGATGGATTCAGCGATCCCGCGGCATTTGACACAAACAGGCAGTGTATGCCCAATGCTTTCATTACCCTTACTGGAAAAGTGATCTGCTGCATGCTGTAACCCTCGTAATAGTGCAGGCGGCCCTGCATGGCGATTACTTTTTTACCTTTTAAGGTTCCAAAGATCAGTTTCCCTGAATGAAATTCCAGCGTTGAAATGGGAAAATTTGGAATATTCGAGTACATTAAATGGCATTCAATTTCTATTTCGCTGACAAGACCACCCAGGCCCGTTCCCAAAACTATTCCAATTTCCGGTTGAAAATTACTTGTCTTGCGCTTTATATATTCAACGGTTTCGTGTAGTGCCTGAAACATAGTTTAAAATCTTTTGATCAAATGTAGCTTTATCTTCCTTCTGTAAGTCAATTTTTATTGGCAAATAAAAGACTGGTAAATTTAGCAGTAATTCTTTGAATGTAACATCTAATAAACGTTGCGCATCTTTTTCTGTTGTTATTATGATCTTTTCTTTTCCGCTATTGCGGTTAAAAGACCTGATCAGCTGTTCAATGTTCTTTCGGCTAAATTGATGATGATCGGGATAATCATGGTGATCGATATTCTGCGAATATTTCTTCAAATGGGTCAATAAAGGCAAAGGATTGGCAATGCCGGTAAGCAAAACAATAGAGGTATCATTAGTGATTGCCTCATAAGGCTGCTCCTGCCTGGAAAACAGATGTCTTAAACGCCCATAAGTAAGGAAAGAGAATGCCAGCTCAGGACCATACCTTTCATCGAATTTCCGGGTACATTTTAATCTTTCAGGAGCCGATAAATTTACAGGAGCTTTAGTCACAAGCACTGCATGTGCCCTTTTATACCCGTTAAAAGGCTCGCGTAAATTTCCCGCCGGTAACAGGAACTGCTGTTTTAACAACTTTTGATATTCGAAAAGTAAAATACTGAAGCCGGGCTGTACACTGCGGTGCTGATAAGCATCGTCCATTAGGATGAGGTCGTGACTTTCCTTCAACAGCTCAATTCCCTTAACCCTGTCTTCGCATACCGCCACCGTTACCTGCGGAAACTTGTTATAAAACTGCATCGGCTCATCCCCTATGGTTTGCGCCGTAGCTGTCTCATCGGCCAGTATAAAACCTTTGGTTCGACGGCCATAGCCCCTGCTTAGTATGGCGATTTTGTGCCCAGCGAGTAAATGAACAAGATATTCCGTTACCGGGCTTTTACCGGCGCCGCCTACGACCAAATTACCCACGCAGATTACAGGAATATCAAAGTGTGTGGATTTAAACAAGCCAAGGTCATACAATTTATTCCTCAATACCATAACCGTCCCATAGAGGATAGAAAAAGGATATAAAAATAATCTCAGATATTTAATCATGCTTAGGTTTCAAAAATAGGAATTATTACCGCGCATTGTATCAAGATAATGCAGAATGAGCACTACCAGGGTAAGAAAATAAAACCTTACCTTTGCAGAAACAACTTATTATAACATGCTTAAAGGATTTTTTAACGTACCTGTCCCGGTTAACGAACCCATTCAGGGTTACGCTCCGGGAAGTAAAGAACGTGAACTTTTAATGGCAGCTATTGCCGATGCCCGTGCTGCACAGATTGAGATACCAATGCATATAGCAGGCAAGGAAGTTCATACAGACAATAAAGGAAAGGTTACTCCTCCTCATGATCATCAACATATTCTAGGACAATATAGCAAGGGCGAAAAGACTCACGTAATACAGGCAATCGATGCAGCTTTGGCTGCGAAAGCCAACTGGGAAAATCTGGCCTGGGAACATCGTGCTGCCATATTTTTAAAAGTTGCGGATCTTATCTCCGGACCATATCGCTATAAATTAAATGCTGCAACGATGCTTGGGCAGTCAAAAAATGCTTACCAGGCAGAAATTGATTCGGCCTGTGAGCTGATCGATTTCCTACGTTTTAACGTAAGCTATATGGCCGATATTTACAAACAACAACCACCTGTTTCTCCGAAAGGCTCCTGGAACCGGGTGGAACAGCGCCCGCTTGAAGGCTTTGTATTTGCACTAACCCCGTTTAATTTTACAGCTATCGCAGGCAACCTGCCTACTTCGGCAGCCATGATGGGCAATGTTGTGGTATGGAAACCGGCAAACACACAGATATATGCCGCCAATGTATTAATGCAGATTTTTAAAGAAGCAGGCTTACCAGACGGCGTCATCAACCTGGTTTACGTTTCAGGGCCAGATGCCGGCGATGTCATCTTTAGTCATCCCGACTTTGCAGGCATTCACTTTACCGGCTCTACTGGTGTTTTCCAGAATATCTGGAAAACCATTGGCAACAACATTCATCAATTCAAGACCTATCCGCGTATTGTTGGTGAAACCGGCGGTAAAGATTTTATTCTTGTACACGGATCTGCTGAAGCTGAAGCTTCAAGTACAGCGATTATCCGTGGCGCATTCGAATATCAGGGACAAAAATGTTCTGCCGCTTCACGTGTTTATGTTGCTAAAAGCATTTGGCCTAAAGTAAAAGAGTATATGCTGCGCGATCTGGCTACGTTCAAAATGGGTGGCGCTGAAGATTTCAGCAATTTCATTAATGCAGTAATTGACGAGAACTCCTTTGATAAATTAGCTAAATATATTGACGAAGCTAAACAAGATAAATCTGTGGAGATGATTGCCGGCGGAAACTACGATAAAAGCAAAGGATATTTCATTGAGCCTACAGTTCTGGTGGTAGGCGACCCAATGTATACCACGATGTGTGAGGAGCTTTTTGGCCCTGTATTAACCATTTACGTTTACGAGGATGCAGACTTTGATAAAGTATTGAATATTATTGATACCACTTCAATTTATGCCCTGACTGGTGCAGTAATCGCCAGGGATCGTTATGCGATTGAGAAAGCATCACATGCGTTAAGAAACGCCGCGGGAAATTTTTACATTAATGACAAATGTACAGGGGCCGTGGTAGGACAGCAGCCTTTTGGTGGCGCCAGGGGCTCGGGAACAAATGATAAAGCCGGATCAATGATTAACCTTTTACGCTGGGTTTCTCCGCGTGCAATCAAAGAAACTTTTGATATGCCGAAAGATTATAGGTATCCTTTTTTAACACAAGGGGAAAAATAACCGTTCTCTTCGGCGTCGGCATTAATTTAGTTTTCCCTTAGCGGGAAAAACTAAAAGAACGCGAAGTCGCCTCAGAGAAGCTAATTTTTCTGACACCAAGGCGATTAGGCATTGTGCCTAATCGCCTTGCTTTTTATAGATCTATTCATGACGCCACAATGCTTCACTTCGATATACACATTATGTGATTGTGGTACGCTCTAAACCATTTCCAGTATCGGACATGGCGTATAGCTAAATCAGGACGTGACATTCTGTCCAAAGCGTCTAAAGCTGATACTAAACAAAACACATCACCCGGATTAAATACGGAAGATTCGCGGATTTATTACGACTTCTTTCG
>CBFGNP010000585.1:0-3528 GCA_965650095.1 uncultured Pedobacter sp.
ATAGCACCGAAAGTATGCCAAAGGAAGTGCGTCCCGAATTTAAACCAGAACCAGTTGTCCGCAATACGAAATGTTAAGGCGCAGGCAAATGCAAGAAAGGCCAGTCCAACCCATTTTCCATACAGCCATTTTGTATGTTTGAGATACCCAAACACCGGCAATAAGACCAGCATGGGCATCATTGCATAATTGATATTAATAAACCGATGAGGATCATGGCCGAAAAGCGTATCCCTTAAAAAGAACTGAAAGCCGATGTAAACAAAAACAATTCCGAACGCATAATACCACCTGATCAGCTTTGCCAGAAAATATATGCCAGTAGATACACAGAGTAACATGATCGGCAGCCAGTCCATCATAATGAACATTGTCCATTGACGTAAACCATGATATACCGTTCCTCCGACGCCGCCGATATACAATAGAATAAGGGCGGCGGTGAGGTACTGGTGTTGTTTATAATTACCCCGGAGTTTAATCGTCCAATAAACCGCCAGGCAAAGAAAGAAACCAGATGTAACTGCATTTAAGGGCTCAGGGAATAACCGGCTTAAATTTGTTTCCGCGTAGGCCAGTCCTCCATCTGGTGGAATTTGTGCTATCATCATTCGTCAATTTTAATATAGAACGTTTCAAAATTTTCAAATGTTTTAACAAGATAATTTTTGTCAGGCGCCTAATTGGGCTTCCAGTTGCTACCCGGTTCAAAATGATCCCATAACAGGAAAGATACTTTCCTGATCAGTTGCTCAGCTTCATTTTCGGGCGTCCAGCGCTGGTCCTTAATGTTCTTTGTGCCTATATAAAAAACATAATCGCCATGTGGTGCATTCACCAGCACTACTTCTGAACGGGATTCGTTTACAGACCCACTTTTTGCTGCTGCCTGGACAAACGGTGGTATTTGTGACAAGGCATTTTCATCATAATAACCTTTCGTCATCAAGCGATACATTCTTTCGCTGGCTGATTTGCTGATTAATTCTCCATTTCGGATTTTCACCAGCAACCCAGCCATTTCTCTGGGGGTAGTTTGCCCCCATCCATATATTTTCCATATGGCTTCCCTGCCTTTTGTACGGGAATTTACACGGGTATCTTTTAGTCCGTATTGTTGCAAGAGCTCATTGATCCTTGCGCCCCCTCCTGCCAGCTCCTGGTTCCATAAGGAGGCGGTATTGTCACTGTAGGTCATCATCAGGTTTGCGAGCACACTGAGTTCGGTTGCCGAGCTATCTTTAAAAAACTGCATAATCCCTGAACCTCCGTACCTGATGGAATCACGATACATCAATGGCTGATGATAGCTCAGCTCCCCTTTATCAATTTTATCAAACAGGCCAACGAGAATTGGCACTTTAACAATACTGGCTGTTGGAAAGATGCTGTCGGCATTTATAGCAGCCTGTTTTCCTGTTTTGAGGTTCATCACGTAGATTCCCGCCATACCTTTAAATTCACCGGTAAGCTCCGCAAGTGATTTTTCAAGTTTATGATCTGTTTTCCCTTGCTGAGCAAATACAAGGAATGGCAACAAGAGCAATACAAGGAGTATTTTTTTCATGAGTATCTATTGTTTTATGGGTTATGAAGCCTGTGCATTGTTATCATTCTAATCAGTTTTTCCCCAGGCAGTTATCACCAGATTTCGTTCGCCACCATGATCACGATGTTCACAAAGATAAATACCCTGCCATATGCCTAAAGCAAATTTCCCGTTGCGGATGGGTATTGTTACAGAACTTCCTAAAATGGAAGACTTTAAATGTGCCGGCATGTCATCAGCGCCTTCATAATCATGTGCATAATCCGGATCGTTTTCGGGAACAGCCTTATTAAAAAACATTTCAAAATCTTTCCGCACTGTCGGATCGGCATTTTCGTTGATGCTGAGTGAAGCCGAAGTATGCTGAATAAACACCTGGCAAATCCCTGTCTTTAATGCTTTAATTTCGGGTAATGCGGCTACAACGTCATCGGTGATCAGATGAAATCCTCTTTTTCTTGCACGAAGCCTCAGTGTTTTTTGAAAAATTTCCATGAATGCAATTTAACATGTTTAAGATCATTCTAAAACATGTTTGTCATTTTTAGATTCCCTAATTTATCTTCATCAATTTTATATATTTGAGGTACCACACAAATTCCTAAACAAAATGAAAAACAGAATTGCAAATGTTCTAAACGCAACACTCATTATTCTGCTCGTCTCTTTTAATGTGAGTAAAGCCCAGAAGAACTATACTAAATATGTAAATACGTTTATTGGTACGGCGCCACTCACTGATCCCAAGATTTTGGGCTATGAACTGCCAGAAGGCTGGAGATCCTGGGCAGGGCTCACTTTCCCTGGCAGTTCTATGCCAAATGCCATGGTGCAACTGAGTCCTATAACGGAGTATGGCTCCGGCGCCGGGTATGAATATGAAGACAATATGATCTATGGATTTACACATACCAACAAGGGCCACTGGAACCTCTGCAACATTCCGGTTTTACCCCTGTCAAACACATCTGACAGGATCGGTAAAGAAGGCAGCTTTGGTTCCCGTTTTTCCCATAAGAACGAAAATGCTGCTCCAGGTTTTTACCAGGTGTATCTGGATGATTATCAAATCAATGTAAGCCTAACCTCAACACTAAGGTGCGGGTTCCATAAGTACGAATATAAAAAACAAACCGACCGGCAGGTACTATTTGACCTTGCCAGGGCCAATAACCGGGTAGAAAAATGGGAGATTTCGCAAGTCGGCAGCACCGATCTGCAGGGCTATCAGCAAACGGGTGAAAAAATATATTTTTATGCCCGGCTCAATACGGAGATTGAAAATCTAGAAAAGAAAAACGAGGGATCCCGGAAGGGCTTTGCCTTAATTCATCTTTCGGATCACAGCAAAGGACCAGTTGAACTCAAAATAGGATTGTCCTTCGTCAGCGTGGAAAATGCCAAAGAAAACCTTGAGAAAGAGATCGGCGATAAATCCTTCAACCAGGTGAGAGAAGAAGGAACCGCGACCTGGGAAAAAATATTATCTTCCATACAAGTAAAAGGTGGTACAGAAAAGCAAAAACAAATGCTGTATTCCTGTTTATACAGGTCCCTGCTGTGGCCGGCCTTACGCAGTGATGTAAACGGAGCATATACAGATGCAAAAAAGAATGTGGTAAAAAGTGATTTTGATTACTACACCGAACCGTCGTTGTGGGATACCTATCGGAACAAGGATGTGCTTTTGGGATTAATCTCCCCTCAGGTTACGCTCGATGTAGTCAAATCAATGAAAGATGTTGGTGATAAAACAGGGTTCATACCTACATTTTTTCATGGTGATCATGGTGCTTCCTCCATTGCAGGAGCTTATTTGCGGGGTATTGACAACTTCGATATTAAAGGCACTTATAAAATTCTTTTAAAAAATGCAAATGTATCGCCAGGTGCACGCCCATATGTTGATGAATACATTAAAAAAGGATATATATCGGATCCTGATGTGGCTAATCCCCATGTAGAAACCAAAGGAAAGG
>CBFGNP010000586.1:0-3508 GCA_965650095.1 uncultured Pedobacter sp.
ATTTGGCCATAAATTTCAGTTCAAAACCAGACCCAAAATAAACCTGGGATTTGATGGTACGGTCTATTGCGAGGTATTGGAGATTGTTCCTTTTAAAAAGCTGGTCTACTCCTGGAAGGGCGGAATGTCTAAAGACGTCCCCAACCTTGATTCGTTAGTGATCTGGACACTTACTCCCTCTGACGATGGCACTTTACTGCTGCTGGAGCATAAGGGATTCAGAGGTCTAAAAAATTACTTTCCTTATCTGATCATGAACAAAGGCTGGCTAAAGATCGGCAAAAGATTATCTGCAAAAGTTAATTTGAAGGAAATGGGTTGAGGAACTTCATGGTAGGGATACAAGGGATAGGCTAAATTGTGTGGGATTGTATTTGAACAATTGGAACTGTTAGCTTTACCAAGCTATGAATCATGTTTGTCCTATCGTATAACGGAAGGACAAACGCAATGTATCAATATATGCCTATTTTTAATAACTTAGATAATTCATCATATACAATAACAAAACTTCGCCTTATGACCTTAATGAGTACAATCTGGCCAATCATCTGCATTTTAGTCTTACTACTTATCATCTTTTTAATTTATAAATTAATCAGAAAAAGTGTCAAGCAGTAAATTATTACCTGACCGCCTATTTTTGTAGCCTGCTTTTATCATAAGGTATAAATAAAAGGAGTTACCCTGGTATTTTGAAGCCCTAAAAATCAAACAGATCTCCAAAGAAAGATTCTTTTTTCTTGTGATGCGGTCTCGAATGCTGCGTTTGGCTGCTGGAATACCTATCATAGTCTTTCTGATAATTCTCTTTTTTTGAATAATGGTCTGCAGACCTTTCGATGATCTTATCTAATTCTCCGCGGTCCAACCAGATCCCGCGGCAACTTGGGCAATAGTCAATTTCGATCCCGTTTTTATCACTCATCATCAGCGTTTCATTACAGTTCGGACATTTCATAAGCAAAGTTTGATTTAATAAATGAATAACGTTTTTTTATAGCATGTAGTCTGCGATTGTATAAAGGTGCGAACTTATATGAAGATAACTTGTGCCTGTTTGACACACCAAATGGTAGGTGTGCAAATGGGACTTAAGATCATTTCATTACTCCATCCTTCAGGAGAAAAAACAGAAACTTTTTTCTTAACCAGTGGCTTGCCGTTTTGTATCGCTCTTAATTGTACCGGTGCATTCACTTTGTAGCTTTTTGCTTCCAAAGTATAGGCGCTTAGTGAGGCGGGAATAGTGGAATGGTCTATTGCAGTAGTTTTTCCGACACTTACTACCGCAGTTGATAAGAATTCATATTTCATAGTTCCTCCAAGCTCTTTTGCCTCGTGACTAACCGTTAGGATATATAGGCCATCTCCATCGGGTGTAAAACTTGCTGCATAGAAATTACTTCCCGGGGTATTAGATCTTTATTTGTTGTACTTAGGGCTGTTACCAGCTTAGGAGTTCATAACTTGTGCAGTCAATTACAATAAAGTGGATTTACGAAACAGGGGCCGCACCTTCAATGGCACAGCCCCCGTCTAAAATCTGAATTTGAGCAGAATTAATTTAACTAAGAAGTTCCTGCATGTCTCTGTCTGCTGTTGGTATCTTTTTTAAAAAGTCGTCGAATCCTGCATTCTCCTGGGAACTATACATGCCATAAGCATCCAGGATATAGCCAATCTGCCCATCTTTATCTTCAAGGAGATAAAGAACGGAATTGTCTCCCGGGTCCGAATCTCCTTCAAAGCGATAAGTTTTTATGATGGTCAGGTCCTCTGGGTTATAAATTTTATTTACACCCACACCTTGCATTTTGCCGTGATCGGTCATTTTAATTTCGTTATCTAAACCTTTAAGTCTTAATTTTTCTAAAATCTGACTAAGTGTATTCATTTCTACGGGACGTTCCATACTATATGTTTTTTTATTAAAACAACAGGTATAGGAAATGGTTTGCAGCGCTGTAGTGAAATTTGGAACTGAAGGGTTGTATACTGATCTGTATTTAGACTGCTATTCGACTGGTATCCGACTGCTTTTACCAGTCTGAAGCCAGTTGTCTAACAGATTTTGTCCGGTGCCTATATATACCTATATATATAGGCACTGGATTGCTTTCAATTAACATTATGCAAAATTCGCAAGCGCTTGTGAGCCGTACTTGGTTTGAAGGATTAATTTTAAATAAAAAAGGCCTCTCGTTAAGAGAAGCCTTATATATAGTCAAAGTATATCTTACAAAGCGAAAGCAGCTTTCACTTGATCTACAAAATCCAGTTTCTCCCAGGTAAACAGGTCGACGGTAACCGTTTTTTGTTCACCATTGGGGGTTCTGAAGGTCTTGCTTACTGTTTCAGGCTTGCGGCCCATGTGTCCATAAGCAGCAGTTTCACTGTAAATTGGATTTCTTAATTTCAGGCGTTGCTCGATGAAGTAAGGACGCATATCAAACAGTTCCTCTACTATTTTAGCAATCTCACCATCTGTTTTGCTCACTTTACCAGTACCATAAGTATTGATGTAAATGCCCATTGGCTTTGCTACACCGATGGCATAACTTACCTGAACCAGGATCTCATCGGCAACACCGGCAGCAACCAGGTTCTTGGCGATGTGACGGGTAGCATACGCTGCAGAGCGGTCTACTTTACTTGGATCTTTTCCGGAGAACGCGCCACCACCGTGTGCACCCTTACCCCCATAAGTATCCACAATGATCTTACGGCCGGTTAAGCCGGTATCACCATGTGGTCCGCCAATTACAAACTTGCCTGTTGGGTTGATGTGGTATTCAATTTTATCATTAAACAAGTGTGCGTACTGAGGATATTTGGTAATGATCCTCGGGATCAGGATGTCCACCAGGTCCTTTTTGATCTTCGCCAGCATTTGTCCTTCTTCGTCAAAATCATCATGCTGTGTAGAAATAACAATGGCATCGATGCGAACAGGTTTGTTGTCGTCTGAATATTCCAACGTTACTTGCGATTTAGCATCCGGGCGTAAATAAGTGATCTCCTTGTTTTCGCGTCTCAGGATAGCCAGCTCTTGCAAGAGGCTGTGCGACAGGTCTAAAGCCAAAGGCATGTAATTCTCAGTTTCATTCGTAGCATATCCAAACATCATGCCCTGATCTCCGGCACCCTGCTCTTCTTTGCTGGAGCGGTCTACCCCTTGGTTAATGTCCTGGCTCTGCTCGTGGATAGCAGAAAGGATACCACAGGAGTTAGCCTCGAACATGTATTCGCTTTTGGTGTAACCGATCTTTTTGATCACATCACGTGCGATTTGCTGTACATCCAGGTAAGTGGTGGATTTCACTTCCCCGGCAAGGATCACCTGCCCGGTGGTAACCAGCGTCTCACAGGCAACTTTTGATTCAGCATCGAAAGCAAGGAAATTATCGATAAGCGCGTCTGAAATTTGATCTGCTATCTTATCAGGATGACCTTCAGATACAGACTCTGATGTAAATAAGTACGACATTTTAAATAATTAATTTAA
>CBFGNP010000587.1:0-3504 GCA_965650095.1 uncultured Pedobacter sp.
GGGATGAAATTCCTGATCCGAATCGAACGAAGATGAACCTGTGGGTGAACGGCGAGCTGCGCCAAAGCGCCACCAGCGAAACCATGATCAACGGCGTGTATGAGCTGGTGACGTTCCTGTCGCGCGTCTGCACGCTGGAGCCCGGCGATCTGATCTCGGATGATGAGTTCTTTTTCTTTATCCCATCTTTTATGAACCTTGAAACTGCCTTTGTATACAAAGTAAATTCCCTTTACGACATCCCCTTCCTTAAATAACTGTTCCCCTTTTTTTACTTCAAAGTTCCGTTTTTCAACGGAAAGCGCAGGCAACCATTCCCGTAGGCAGAGCTGGCATAAGAAACAACTTTTAAGGTCACACACATTTCCGCAATCTTTCATTCCTCAAATATGCAATATTTACTACAATACCTTGACCGCACAATTTATCCAAGTCAAGACGATAAACATTGCTAAAATTATATAAGTTACGCATAATAAACTACGAGAACTATAAAATATATTAAATTAACAATATTTTACTGAATAAATGTTTTAAAAATGTTACCTTTGCGCCAGTTTTAATACCCATCATTTTATCGAGACCATGAGCCTACACGGACAAACAGGAATTCCAATTTCCCCATCTTTACCTCTTACGGCAGACAAAAGAAATTCAGGGAATTCCAGATTTTTAAAAAAGCGTCTATTACAGATATCCACTTTATGTGTTGCTGTAGCTATCATCATCAGTTTGATTGCCAAATTCCTGGTTTTATTGATTAACCTGGTAACCAATATCTGCTTTTACGGTAATTTTGATTTTAGTTTTCATAGTCCGGCAGACAACCATATGGGACTATTTGTGATTGTTCTGCCCGCAGTTGGGGGACTTTTAGTGGGACTTATGGCTTTGTATGGTTCAAAAGCCATAAGGGGGCATGGTATCCCTGAGGCAATGGAGCAAATTCTGACCAACCAAAGTAAAATAAAACCATCTATTGCCTTTTTAAAGCCAATATCATCTGCCATAGCCATTGGTTCTGGCGGGCCATTTGGCGCAGAAGGACCAATTATTGCCACCGGTGGAGCATTGGGATCAACGATAGGCCAAATGTTCAAAATTACCTCTAATGAGCGCAAGATCATCCTCGCCGCTGGTGCTACCGCAGGGATGTCGGCGATATTTGGCACCCCCATCGCGGCTGTTTTCCTGGCTATAGAATTATTGTTGTTTGAATTTTCACCAAAGGCGATATTACCCGTGGCGCTAGCTTGTATAACGGGCGCTGCAGGACATCAGCTGCTTTTCGAAACAGGTCCCGTTTTCCCGATGCCAGATCTGGAAAACCCTACAAATTTAGCATTGGGTATTTACAGTGCCATAGGTATAGGCATGGGTTTCCTTTCTTTAGGCCTCACAAAAATCGTTTACTGGGTAGAAGATAGCTTTGAGAAGCTGCCTGTCCACTGGATGTGGTGGCCTGCAATTGGCGGCCTTGCCGTAGGTGTGATCGGTTATTTTTTCCCCCATACCCTAGGTGTCGGTTATGACAATATTACAAGTATGCTCTCCGGGCAGGTACCACTGACCCTGATGCTTACTTTGTGCTTTTTTAAATTTCTTTCCTGGGCAATCGCGCTTGGTAGTGGTACTTCCGGCGGTACGCTGGCCCCGCTTTTAACGATTGGTGGCGCTGCAGGGGCTGTCTTTGGCAGCCTGACCCTAGCCTTCTTTCCAGATTCAGGGATCAGCATCCCCATGGCAGCGCTTATCGGAATGTCTTCCATGTTTGCAGGTGCTTCCAGAGCTTATCTGACCAGCATTACTTTCGCTCTGGAGGCCACCATGCAGTCTCATGCCTTACTTCCGCTATTGGGTGCATGTACTGCCTCCTATCTGGTTTCCTTTTTCTTTATGGAAAACACCATTATGACCGAAAAGATTGCCAGAAGAGGTGTGTTTACCCCCGATGCATATGAACCTGATGTATTAAAGAGAATAACAATTGCACAGGTACTTGGAAAAGATTCAGCAGCCGCGGTTAAATCGTATTCAATTGAAGCACTGATAGAGAAGGCATTGCCTTTGCTAAAGGATAGTGACATGCTTTTTAGAGCTGTGGAGTTAATGGCTTCCACTGGTGAAGAGTTTTTACCGGTGTACGCTTCCTCGGATCCAAAGGTGATTGTTGGCGTGCTCAGTTATAAGGATGTTCTACAGGGTTATAAGATATATCATAAAGAAAACCAGGAAGCTGGGATAAATTTATCACTGAGGAGGCAAAGGATAAAATTTATGATCAGAAGCCGGAGATTAATGGATAAAACAAAACCGGCTTGATCCTGATCAGAAAAATTCTTTCTTAGCGGCCATTAGTAGAAAAGGTTATACTTTCCTTTAGCAGGAATTTGTAACCTTTTAATTTTACAATACTCTATTAATAATAAATTGATATGGCCTATGACCAGTACCTTAAGCGATGAAGAAATAGTTTTACAGATATTAGGCGGCCAAAAGCAACTATATGAACTACTTATACGAAAGTTCAATCAACAGCTTTATCGGATCAGTATGGCCATTATTAATGACGATGCAGCGGCGCAGGATGTCATGCAAACTGCATATCTGAATGCCTACCGGCAACTGGCTGGCTTCAAGCAACAATCTAGCTTCGGCACCTGGCTCACCAGGATATTGATAAATGAGAGTTTATTATATAAGAAGAGAAAATTAAAACGGGAGAAAACGCTAATGGAGACAAACTATAGTGATCAGCATACCCAGACCCCTTTGGATAAATTGATGACCAAAGAATTGAAAGTAATCCTGGAAGAAGCAGTAAGCACGTTACCGGAGAAATATAGAATGGTATTTGTAATGCGGGAAGTCCAGGGAATGAGTACGAGTCAGACCATGGAGGCACTTAATTTAGGAGAATCCAATGTTAAAATCCGGCTAAACCGTGCAAAAGAAATGCTACGCACAGCGTTAAGCGGTTATTGGCAACCCGGACAACTTTATGAGTTTAATTTGATCAGGTGCGACCTGGTTGTAAATTACGTGATGGCTAATATCGCCAAGAGAGATCGGCAGCAACCGGAAGAACCGGTTACTGACCTATAAATTCAGGTTATTTTATAGCTCCAAACGCAGCAAAAAAAGAATTTTTGTGCAGTATTTCAGTAAAACGAAATCCAACTCTCTTTAATAAAGCAAGCTGAAAATCTAAGGAGCGTGGACTGTCTTCATAAGCAATGTAGTCAAATACCTTTTGCCGGTATTCTTTACCACCTAATGTTTCCAGATATTCACCATACTTATCGTGGAAAACCCTGTTGACTGGATCGGCATCGTGTGTGATCAGATCAGAGATCCACAAGCTACCTCCCGGTTTTAAGGTCCTGAATATTTTACTGAAAACAAGTTCCCAATCGGCATCATCACGCAAATGATGTAATGTTGCAGCGGCAAGTACAATATCATAGTAATTATCGGCGAGATCCAGATTCCTCATATCGTCCT
>CBFGNP010000588.1:0-3489 GCA_965650095.1 uncultured Pedobacter sp.
GAAGGTGGAAAAGAAACCAAGCAGGTGAGATGCGTTGTAAACAGGTGCCTCGTCCAATAAAATCAGATTTTGATCCGTGGCACCACCACGTACATAAAATCCGCTGTTGCCCTCTCCTGCCGATTTTATCCCCGGAAGCAACTGCAATGTTTTGAGTACGTCACGCTCCCCCAGTAATACAGGTACGTTGTTAATTTCCGTTACATTTATTTTCTGCAGGCCCATCTGCGGACTGCTCACATTCTCGTTTCTTTTAACCGCTGATATCACCACTTCGTTCAGCTGGTTATCTTCCTCTAATGCGAAGTTTATTCCAACATCTTTAGATACACTAAGCATCTGCTTAACGCTTTTATAGCCGATAAAACTAATCGAAATCTCATAGCTACCCTCAGGGGTATTCACGGAGAAAAAACCATAAGCATTGGTCTCGGTACTGGCGACAACACTGCCTTTTAGCTTAACGCTTGCACCAATCAAACGCTCTCCCGTTTTCGCATCAGTTACTTTTCCATTAACAGTTCGTTTGCTTTGAGCACATACCAATTGGGTTTGAGTAAATAGAATCAAGAATAGTAGTACAATTCTGTGGGCATTTGGCATAATTCCTTGCTAAACTGTAAAAATAGAAAATTAAAATTTGCAGGGGATATTCTTTGTACTATTCTGTTCAATCATTCTTTGCTCTGTTAGATGATAGATTGCCAGCGTTTCATGACACGAATTCCTGTTAAAAGGCAGTTGCTTCTACCATTTAACGATAGAAGCAACTTGACCTTACCTTTTGCGATTAGGTCTGTTCATCAAAGGAGACAGATCGATCATATTAGAGGTACCGATCTCACTCAGTACCATAAATGTTTTGATATTACTTACGCAATCGATCAGAGACAATTTCTTGTGCACCAACTTGTAATCCTGCATATCGGTAACGACGATATGCAGCAAAAAATCAAAGGTCTCATTAAGATGGTAGAAATTACAAACTTCAGGAATGCCTTTTATAAATTCCGCGAAAGATAACAAGTTGTCCCTAACGTTATGATGCAAAGTAACTCCCGTAAAAGTTATCACTTTTTTGTTAATCATGTTTTTGTCAAAAACTGTTACATACTGTTGAATGTAGCCCTGATCTTCGAGGCGCCTGATCCTGGCACTAACCGCATTAGCTGATAAATGAATTTTTTTAGAAATCTCCTGCGCGCTGATGCGCGCACATTTTTGTAAATGAAACAGAAGTTTGATGTCTATTTCGTCAAGGTTAGAAAGCATAAATTATTTAATTAGTTATAAACCAAAATTGCTTTAAGTCATTCATAAAAAAAACTATCTCTAGATACTTTTTTCTTTAGGTTTTTTTTTGAAGTATTCGGCTCGTAGCCTGCTTAAATAAGATGGCTGCATTCCTAAATAACTCGCGATGTGCTTCACAGCAAAGTACTGCTCAATCTCCGGTCCGAATATCCGTAAGAATTCCCGGTACCTGTCCCTGGTCTTTCTCTTTACCATAATTATCTTCTCCAGCCCCTCAGATCTGTCCGTGGCAAGGATCTTGGTTGCAAGTGTTTCAGTTTCTGGTGCAATTAACTTAAGTTCATCGTACAGATGTCTCGGAAAATCAATTACTACAGACCCCGCCGCAAGCTCAACATTGAAAAGACTTGGAAAGTCATTGAAAAAACCTTCACCCGTAACCAGTATTTTACCAGGACGAAAGAAATCAATCGTCACATCCATACTGATCCCATCTTTGTCTACATATTCATCAAACCAACGCCCATATCCAGCATGTAACCATAAGGCAGCGCGGCATACTTCATCCCGATTTACAATTCTTTCTACTTTCTCTAAAATCCTCACCGTAAGCATCGGTAATATCGCGGCCTCAAATTGGGGACTGTAATTTAGATAGCTTCGTAAATATTTCAGAAAATTATCTTTTACTAATTTCTCGAAATCACCAGTCGGACGAACCACTCCAGCTCTTTTTGCTGCTCTGCCATTGCTGCGCGACAATTCACCATTTAAATATTGTTTTTTCCTTTTCATCAACGTTAATTTCGTACAAGGTACATATGTTTTCATTAAAGAAGCGTCAAATTTTTGATACGTACGTTTTCAAAGCATGCTGAAACATAACTTATGTTATATGGGTTTATAGGATAACAATTTGTATTGAATTGCCAGATGTTGACTTCAATAGCCCTCATTATCTTATCTTGCGATTATGGCTTTTCTTCTCACTGGCTTATCCGGTTAAATTGAACAAAAAGAAATCGAGTCGATGGAGGTATATTTTAATGATTAGCTTTACGAACAAAGGTATTTATTGTAAGCAGGGCGATTTTTACATCGATCCCTGGCAGCCCGTTAATCTCGCTGTGACCACCCATGGCCACGCTGACCATGTAAAATTTGGAAACAGGGCCTATTTATGTCATGAACTGACAAAGCCAATCCTACATCAAAGATTAGGAGATCTGACTATTGAAACCCTTCCCTATCATAAAGCAATTGACATTAATGGCGTTAAGCTGAGCCTTGTCCCAGCAGGGCATGTAATAGGATCAGCCCAGATCAGATTAGAATATAAAGGTGAAATATGTGTAGTATCCGGCGACTATAAAGTGGAATACGATGGCATAAGTACGGCCTTTGAGCCGGTAAAATGCCACACTTTTGTTTCTGAAAGTACTTTTGGCCTGCCTATCTATAAATGGGAACCGCAACAGCAGATCTTCAGTGAGATTAAAGACTGGATTTCTGACAACCAAGATAAAAACAAGACCACAGTACTTGTTGCCTACAGCCTGGGTAAAGCTCAACGACTAATTAAAGGCCTGGAAGGATATGCCCGAATTTATGTACACCATTCGATAGCAAACTTAAATGAGGCGTTCCTAAAAGCGGGTGTAGCATTGCCTGATACCACGAGGATTACCGCTGAAACGGCTAAGGATGATTTACAAAAAGGGATTGTGATTGTGCCCCCGGCCCTGGCTGAAGGAAGGTGGATTAAAAATCTAACTCATGCAGCAACGGGCCTTTGCTCCGGCTGGATGAAGGTAAGGGCGGGCAGAAGATGGCGCAGCGCTGATGCGGGGTTCGCATTAAGCGATCATGCCGACTGGCCCGGCCTTTTATCAGCTATTAAAGCTACCGAAGCCGAAAAAGTGTTTATCACACATGGTTATACAGCTACCTTTTCAAAATACCTGAATGAAATCGGAATAGCCGCTGAAGAAGTAAAAACCCAATATGGAAACGAAGAAGATGAAGAAAAAATTGAGGTAAAGGAGGATTCGGTTTGAAGAGATTTACTCAACTCATACAACAGCTGGAAACAAGCAACAAGACCAACGATAAGATTTCAGCACTGGTTGATTACTTTAATGACGCGGATGATCGGGATAAGCCCTATGTCATTGCTATGTTTACTGGCAAACGGCCAAAACGTCCGGTAAATACCGCTTTAATTAAGCAATGGGC
>CBFGNP010000589.1:0-3485 GCA_965650095.1 uncultured Pedobacter sp.
TTTACCGCCTGCCCTCCTCTATATTAAAGCAACGTATCATCCACCTGTTTGGTAATAATTATAACGAGCGTCTGATTCCCGTCGAAGAAGAAACCAGCATTATCAACCTGAAGGGGTATATTGGTAAGCCGGAGTTTGCCAAAAAAACCAGGGGAGAGCAGTTTTTTTTTGTGAATAACCGTTTTATTAAAGACGCTTATCTGAATCATGCGCTGAACAGGGCCTATGAAGAACTGCTGGCAGATGATCATTTCCCATTGTATGTGCTGTTTATCGATATAGACCCTGCCAATATTGATGTGAATGTACATCCTACAAAAACAGAGATCAAATATTTAGACGAGAAGTCCATATATGCCATATTGCATTCAGCGGTAAAAAGGTCTTTGGGCAGGTTTAACATCAGCCCGACCATAGATTTTGATCAGGAAACCGGCTTCAGCGGGATGATTACCCATAAGGCACCAGAAGAGATCGTTCCGCCAAGCATCAGCTTTAATCCGGACTTTAATCCTTTTGCGGCCGAAAGACCGGTGGAAACAAGAGAAGCTGCCTATGCCAGCTTTCCGAAAAGCTATGGAGGGGGCGCCGGCAAGATGTCGCCAAGTACTAAGAACTGGGGCTCACTGTACGAAATAGCCAACCATGTTCCCGCAGAACAATCTGCGCTTGACTTGCCGGATGAGGGAAAAGAACATCAGTTCAGCCCGGTGCAAAAGCAGCTGATGCAACTGCATAACCGGTACATCATTTCTCAGATCAAGTCTGGGCTGATGCTGATCGATCAGCAGGCCGCGCATGAGCGAATATTGTACGAGCGTTTTACCCTGCACCTGGAAGATAGAAAGGGCGCTTCCCAACAAAGTTTATTTCCGCAAACAGTTACCTTAAGTCCCAACGACTACGAATTGGCAAAAAGCTTATTGGAGGACATCAAAAGTCTGGGTTTCGAAGTAAGGGAATTTGGGAAAAATACGTTGGTTATTGAAGGGATTCCAGTTGATCTGGGTGGAAGCAATATCAATGAAACACAGTTGTTTGAGCACTTGATAGAAGGATTTAAAAACTCGCAACAGGAATTGAAACTAGATAAGAGAGATGCCTTGGCCAGGAGCATGGCCAGGAACAGCGCGATAAAGAGTGGTACGGTTTTAGGACAGGAAGAGATGAATACGCTGATTGAACAGCTTTT
Source organism: uncultured Pedobacter sp. (assembly GCA_965650095.1). Classification (GTDB taxonomy): domain Bacteria; phylum Bacteroidota; class Bacteroidia; order Sphingobacteriales; family Sphingobacteriaceae; genus Pedobacter. Next base: position 1,193 of record CBFGNP010000589.1, read on the forward strand.
TGCTTGTAAAACGCCGAACTTTAGCATGAGTGGTAAACCAGTTATCCAAACCATTGGTTTAGCAGAACTGGATAAAAAATTTGATAAATAGACAATGAATAACATCCATATACCTCCGGTAGTAAAGAATTTATTGATCATCAACGTGATCGTGTTTGCGGCAATGTTCATGTTCAGAGACCATCAGGGAAATTATTTACTGGTAGAGAAGCTTTCTGTATTTTACTTTGATTCCCCCTTCTTTAAGATCTGGCAGCCGGTAACCTATATGTTTATGCATAGTCCTTCAAGCTTTACGCATATTTTCTTCAACATGTTTGCCTTGTTTATGTTTGGAGGGGTTCTCGAATCCCGCTGGGGGGCAAAACGGTTCCTGAACTTTTATCTGATCACCGGTTTGGGTGCTTTGGGACTGCAGTGGGCTGTTCAGGCTTTTGAAGTATATCAGATTGTAGGGACGGCCATACCCGGAGAGCACCTGTTTCAGCTGTCAAATTTGACTTTAAGTCAGCAGGAGACCCTGCAGGGTATTTACACCGGCCCCATGCTTGGTGCTTCCGGGGCGATCTTCGGTCTGCTCGTTGCCTTCGGGATGCTCTATCCAAATACGGAAATGTATATTATGTTTATACCAATTCCAATAAAAGCTAAATATATTATCCCAGTTTATATTATTTTTGAGTTAAGTATGGGAGTGGCCCGCGTTCAAGGAGATTCCGTTGCGCATTACGCTCACCTGGGAGGAGCATTAATTGGTTTCATTTTAGTTAAGCTTTGGAAAGATAAGGACAACGATAGATTTTATACCTATTATGAATAACAGCCTGTTTAAAGATTTAAAGTATAAAGTATTCCAATCAGGTAATCCTGTATTCTTTTATATAGGGATTAATGTCCTGATTTTTGTGGTTTTAACCCTGCTCAATATTCCGTTCTTTTTGTCCGGTAAAAGCAGCCTTGTGTCTGATGGCCTGATCAGGGAATATTTTGGCTTTCCCACATTATTGGAAAAACTTCCCTACAGATTCTATACCATCATTACTTATCAGTTTTTTCACGGTGGATTCTTCCATGTGCTGTTCAATATGCTATGGCTCTTCTGGATGGGCAACATTTTTCTTGACTTTTTAAAGCCGCGGCAGTTTCATTTTTTATACCTGACTGGTGGCATTACCGGCGCATTGCTTTATTTGCTGGCCTATAATATCTTCCCTGTTTTTGCGCCATTTGTTGCAGGTGCAACCGTTATTGGCTCTTCCGCATCTGTGATGGCTATTATTGTAGCTACAGCTACCTTATTGCCTGATTATAGCATGCGCTTGCTGCTCTTTGGAGATGTAAAATTAAAATACCTGGCCATGGCCTATGTGGTAATGGATTTGATCGGCATCGCTTCGAGCGATGCTGGTGCCAGTTTTGCGCACATCGGAGGAGCAGCGATGGGGTTTGCCTATATCAAATTATTAAAAAGCGGGATAGACTGGAGCAGCATACTCAAGCGCAAACCTAAGTTAAAGGTTGTTAAAAAAGAATCTGGAAAATACCATGCTAAAAAACAAACGGACAGTGTTGATCAGGAAGAGATTGACAGAATATTAGACAAGATTTCCAAAACGGGATATGATAAGCTTAACAAACAGGAAAAGGAAACTTTGTTTAAGGCCAGTAAAAATTAATGAAGAAGACTAAGCCCACATTTTTAGAAAGACTGAGTCGTCTGATCGCCATTGCCTTCGCAATAGGCCTGGTGCTTGGTTTTCTTGCCGGAAGATTTGATCCGCGGGATTTCCAGCTCATCGCCTTTTTTGGCCTCGCTTATCCATTTTTTCTGGCGCTGAATTTGCTGATGATCATTTGGTGGTGCCTGCGTAGAAAATGGACGTTTGCCCTCGCTACGCTGCTGCTGGTCGGGATTGGCTGGAATACAGTGACGGCTACATTCGGACTTAGTGGTGAAGCTGGAAAAGGCCCTAAAACTGATGTGGAGCTGATTCGTATGATGACCTATAATGTTCATAGCTTTAAACCATTTGGGCAGGAAAATGTGGAGCCTGTAAAACAGCAGATGCTGGAGCTCATTGCAAATGAAAACCCTGACATCATCTGTTTCCAGGAATACTTTACGAGAAGAAAGGGAACCTTCGATATTACAGACAGTTTAAAAAGAATCTTAAACAAACCTCACTATTATTTTGTGCCCTCATCCGAGAACAACTATGAAGCCGCCGGGCTGGCCATTTTTTCCAAATACCCGATAAAAAATAAGGGCGAGATCCCCTTCGTGCGCGGCTGG
>CBFGNP010000590.1:0-3483 GCA_965650095.1 uncultured Pedobacter sp.
GCATTAACCAAGTCGGCCCTTGAAAAAAATGCTGCTTTAATGCAGGAGTATTACGCGAAAACGCCGGAGCAGCGTAAAGACGAGGCTTATATGAAAACGGTTTACAGTCGCGATGAGGCCATCAGGAAGGAAATAAATGCACTGAATAAACAGTTTTATGCTGCTAATCTCGGTTCTTATGTTGGCCTGGTCGCATATCAGGGAACAATAGATCTGGATGGAGATCTTGCGGGTGCAGAAGCTGAATTTAATAAGTTCTCTGCGCCGGTAAAAGCAACAGACCTTGGCAAAAGCATCGCTCAGACCATTGCCTCGGCCAAACAAACAGGTGTAGGTCAGATGGCGATGGATTTTACGCAGAATGATGTGAACGATAAGCCTGTTAAATTGTCTGATTTCCGCGGAAAATATGTATTGCTTGATTTCTGGGCGTCCTGGTGTGGGCCTTGCCGTGGCGAAAACCCTAACGTAGTGAAGGCATATAACGCTTATAAAGATAAGAATTTTACAGTTTTAGGCGTTTCGCTGGACCAGCCAGGCAAAAAGGCAGACTGGCTCGCCGCTATCGAAAAAGATGGTTTAACCTGGACGCAGCTATCGGATTTGAAAGGCTGGGAAAATGCAGCATCTAAAATGTATGGTGTACGTGGGATTCCTGCAAACTTCCTGATTGACCCTTCAGGCAAGATCATCGCTAAAAATATCAGAGGGGAAGAGTTGCATAAGAAACTTTCAGAGGTTATAAAATAACCGTTCTCCTCTGAGGCTGCATTACTTCGCTGAAGAAGCGAAGAAAGCTATGCCTCTTCGGAGAAGGTAATTTTATTGGTCATAAAGGACAAATGAGCTGGGCTGGGTAAAACCCGGCCCAGCTCATTTGTGAGTTGTCGCTATTTTCCGAGTTGGTTTCTTTCCGAGTTGGTTTGATGTTTTTTTCCGAGTTCGTTTCTTTTCTAAGTTGGTTGTTCGTTTCTTTACCGGGTTGGTTTACTGGTTTCTTCAGGCAAAAGATTCCAGCTTCGGAGAGAATCCCAATTTTAATTTTTAAATTGCACAATCAGAAGAATAGGAGTATGAAAACATATATTTTACTTGCCTTTTTATTGTTGGGCATGAGGTTTGTAACAAAAGCACAGCAAAAGATGCCAACTGCGCAGGAGATGACAGTTAAGAATGTAGATGAACTGGAAAAGAGATTGAAACTGACTTCTACGCAGAAAAGTGTCATTTACAATTACGTATATGATATGTCAAAGCAGCAACTGGATTTAATTAAAAGACAGCAGGCAGGCACTTCAAACGAAGATGATGTGACGAAGTTTTATAAGATTCAGAACGACACGAATAACAACATCAGAACGATCTTAAAAGGTGATCAGTTGCCGGAGTTTGAAAAAGTATTGGAAGATCGGCTGAATGGCGTAACTAAGAAAAAGAAAAAGAAAAAAAGCAAGGGAAAAGAAGAGGAAGAAGTGGTTACAGGGATTTCCGGATTGAAATTGCAACCTTAATTGACAGATAACATTAGATGTTAATCGCCATTTTGTAACTTAATAAAAAAGGGATCTAAACCACATGGTTTAGATCCCTTTTTTATTTTTTTTGTGTTTTTCTGGCAGTTTTTTATACCAGGTCGAATCCAATGTCTTCTCTGAAATATTTTCCGTCGAAGTAAATGCGTGCCGCATCTGCAGTTGCCGATTGCAGCGCCTCAAATTGACTGTCTTGCAGGCTTGATACTGCCAAAACACGTCCACCATTGGTTTTCACTACTCCACCTTCAATGGTTGTTCCGGCATGAAATACCAGCGATTGACGTACGTTTTCAATCCCACTTATCGCTTTGCCCTTTTCATATTCGCCAGGGTAACCACCGGCAACGATCATAACCGTTGCAGCATTTTTGGGACTGATATTTAATTTGTAATCTTTCAGGGTTTTCTTTGACGCGGCCAGGAAAAGTTCTACCAGGTCATTTTCTATTCGAAGCAATACACTTTCTGTTTCCGGATCACCCATACGGCAATTGTATTCAATGATCATCGGCTTATCGCCAACTTTGAACAAGCCGAAGAAGATGAAGCCTGTATAGTCGATATTGTCTTTCTTTAAGCCATCTATAGTTGGCTTTATAATGCTTTGTTCCACGGCATCAAGAAAATTCTGATCGGCAAAAGGAACCGGGGAAACTGAGCCCATACCACCCGTATTTAAGCCGCTGTCACCCTGCCCGATCTTCTTGTAATCCTTAGCTTCAGGTAAAATGACATAATTGTCGCCGTCCGTTAGTACAAACACCGAAAGCTCTATACCGCTCAGGTATTCCTCCACAACAACGAGTGATCCTGCATCGCCGAATTTACCACCCAGCATCAGCTGCAGTTCTTCCTTCGCCTCGGCCACCGTCTGGCAAATCACCACACCTTTACCCGCAGCCAGTCCGTCTGCCTTTAAAACAATGGGTAGACTGTGGTTTTCCAGGTAAGCCAGACCCTGCGGTAAAGTTTCATTGGTAAATGATTCAGAAGCAGGTGTGGGGATACCGTGTCTTGCCATAAATTGCTTGGAGAAATCCTTGCTGCCCTCCAGGATGGCGCCCTCTTTTTTAGGACCTATTACAGGAATATTGGAAAGGAGTTCGTCACTGACGAAGAAATCGTGAATGCCATTTACCAATGGTTCTTCCGGTCCTACAACGACTAGCCCGATATTTTCTTTAAGTACCAGCACCTTCACCGCCTCAAAGTTATTGGGGTTGATGTTTACATTTTTGCCGTAAGCATTTGTGCCCCCATTACCCGGTGCAATAAACAGTTGTGAGCATTGAGAAGATTGGCTGATCTTCCAGGCAAAAGCACTCTCTCTGCCGCCGGAACCTAATAGTAAGATATTCATCTGTGTCTGATTTGTTGTTTTCGCTGTACGATGGAATCTGTATCGCTCAGCAAATATACCGCTTTAGCTAAATTATCACAGTTTAAGTTTAAATAATGGATGGTAAGCTGCTTCATCTCATCCCTGCGCTATGCTTTTGTGCTTTTCGCCATATATTAAGGTTGTTTCAGTATTGACACTACAGAAGTAAGTGTCCGTTTTGTTGTCCGTTCCTGAAAGGACTTGATAAGATTTAGGTTAATTCTTAAATTTAAGTAACCATGGAAAAGCCAAGAAAAGGATCAAAAGGTGGTCGTATCGCCATCTATGATGAAAGTTTCAAAATCTCAGTAGCCAGCGAGTATCACCTTGGAGGCTTGAGTGTGCTTCAGGTAGCTCAGAAACACGGGTTAGAAGAGAAAACGGTTTATCATTTTTTACGTTGGTACAAGCGTCATCAATCAACCTTATGTGTTGTTGATAAAGGTTGTGTAGACAGTTCGAACCAGTCAAGCCTGGAAAAAGAGTTAGCCTATGCCAAGCTGAAAATTACAGCACTGGAACTTTTAATCAGCAATGCAGAACGGGAAATGGGGGTGGATATTAGAA
>CBFGNP010000591.1:0-3479 GCA_965650095.1 uncultured Pedobacter sp.
ATTATTGTTAACGGAGATCTTATGTCCTGTCCCTTTATAAGGATGCCTGTAGTCGCCCAACTTAGTTGCCCTGCCTTTGGCTATTTTGAATTCACAGTGAAAATAATCAATCCATTTGGCGATGATCGGCGCTGCAGCTGCAGGCATATATTGTGATAAAATCTGCTCTTTTTCCACCATCACAATATAACCAATTTACTTTAAAAGCTGATAGGCAATTAAACTTGCCACGTAGGCTAAAGAGGTCATGTAAAACAACTGGATGACCGGCCAGCGCCAGGATTTCGTTTCCCTGAATACTACAGCTACTGTACTCATACATTGCATGGCAAAGGCATAAAACAGCATTAACGAAAAAGCTGTCGCAACTGTAAACACCGGCAATCCCGTTTCTGCATTTTTAGCGCCCCTCATTTTATTTCTTATGGTTGCTACCGCTTCATCTCCGCCATCAACACTGTAGATAGTGGCCATGGTACCTACAAAAGCCTCACGGGCAGCAAAGGAAGTGATCAAGGCAATCCCGATCTTCCAGTCAAAGCCTAAGGGTTTAATGGCAGGTTCTATGGTATGTCCCAATATACCGGCATAAGAATTTTCCAGCTTTTCCGCAGACTTGTCTCGCTCCAGTGTACTGATCTGAACACTATCCTTTTTTGCCTCGATTGCCTCGTATTTTTTGTCAATGGCAGTAAAACGCTTCGATGGCCCGTAAGTCGCCAGTACCCATAAAATAATCGAAATGGCAATAATTACCTTTCCGGCTTCGAGCACAAAGGTTTTAGATTTCTCGTACATGGTAAACAGCACATTGCTCCAGCGCGGCATCCGGTAAACCGGCAGCTCCATAATGAAATAGGATTTTTCCCTGGCTTTAATTAAAAAGTTCATTACAAATGCCACAACAATAGCGGCAACAATACTGATTAAATACATCCCCATCAAGGTTAGGCCCTGCAAATTGATGAAGCCCCATATCATTTTCTCGGGCACCACCAACCCGATCAGTAAGGTGTAAACCGGTAGTCGCGCCGAGCAGCTTACCAACGGAGCTACCATAATGGTAATGATCCTGTCTTTCCAGCTTTCGATGTTCCTTGCGCTCATGATGGATGGAACAGCACAGGCAAGACTCCCAATCATTGGTACTACAGATTTGCCGCTTAACCCAAACTTTCTCATGATCTTATCCATCATGAAGGTGACTCTTGCCATATAGCCCGTATCTTCGAGGATAGAAATAAAGGCGAAGAGAATGGCAATCTGAGGAATAAATATCACTACGCCACCCAGGCCAGCAACGATGCCATCGAGCAGTAAATTGGTCAATATCCCTGGAGGGAGATGCTGATGACCATACTCAGTAAGCCATACAAAGCCGTACTCAATTAATTCCATTGGGTAGGAAGACCAGGAAAAGATCGAGTTAAAAATAAAGAACAGTATTCCAATAAAAATTAGAAAGCCCCAGAATCTATTGGTTAATATGGCGTCTATTTTATCACTGAAAATAAATTTTCTGGTGGCGCCGGTGTCCTTCACAATTCCACTTAATATTGTACTCAGGTAACGGTAGCGTGCTATTGTTTCAGCAGCCTGTAACTTCGATGATTCGAAGTGGTGTTCACTTTTTATTTTTTGAAACTCGTGTTTGTCCTCATCGGAAAAGATATTCAATGTTTCATACTGGTGCAGTACCTGCAATGCGAAATAATCGTTATCCGTTGCCACCCACTTTTTGGCCTCATCAATTGCCTCTGGGGCCAACTGATGCAGATCTACCCCTGCGACCTGTGTAGGTATAGCAGTTGCATTATTGATTGCTTCTTTTAGCTGAATCAGGCCCGAATTGCTTCTGGCAGAAATCGAGACGACCCGGATACCCAATCTTTCAGAAAGTTTGTCCACATCTATTTCTATCCCCTCCTTTTTGGCCATGTCTGTCATGTTCAGGGCCAAGACGATCGGGACTCCCAGATCTGCCACCTGGGTATAAAGCAATAGGTTTCTTCTGAGGTTTGTGGTGTCGGCTACCAGTACAACCAGATCAGGGTGACTGGAATTATTTTTATCTGCCAATACCTGAAAAACAATACTTTCATCTCTGCTTTTCGGATATAGGCTGTAGGTGCCAGGCAGGTCGACTACTTCGGCCTGTCTGCTACTGCTCAATTTGCAATAACCAATTTTCTTATCTACTGTAATCCCGGGAAAATTCCCAATCTTTTGATTTAATCCGGTAAGAAGATTGAAAAGTGTAGATTTTCCGGTATTGGGATTACCAACTAAAGCAATTTTGATGTCTCTTCCCAATTCCCTATTGAATTATAATAACGGAGGCTTCACTTTTGCGCAAACAAAGCTGGTAGCCTGCAACCCGGATAGCTATCGGGCAACCCAGCGGGGCAAAACGTTCCACCTCAACGACCTCACCAGGCAAGCAACCCATTTCCATTAATTTAACGGACATTTCCAAATCTGTAAAAGCTACGATAGTTCCCTGTTGTCCCGGATTAAGCTGTGAAAGTTTCATCTATATAATTTAAGTGGCGCAATTTAGGCTTAATTTATAATAATTCCAAATAAAGACGGTACAGGAATAACGCCCTGTACCGTCTTTATTTGGTCATATTTATGTATGAGATGCTGAAGCGTCAATTCAGGCTGATTTATCGCCTTGGAAAGGTGGTATAGCTAACTTTCGGGCAGTGACAACCCGCTTTAAAAAGGCCGCAGCTGCTAAGCAGGCTTACAAATAACAAGATACCTAGTTTAACGACTAGTCTTTTCATTATAATTTGATTTATGCAAAAGTACATAACTAAAAACCCCCATGAAAACACCGATCATATCACAGCCGAAATCCCACCATTCTGCAGAGCGGTACCGAAAGAAATTCAACTGTAACATTTCTATTCCTCCACCAAGCGCCGCGGTAATGACAATGATTTTAAAGATTGTTAACGAACTGAAGCTATAGTTGTGCTGATACCTGATCTTTCCGTAAAAAAGCAATATCGTTAGCACATAAAAAAAGCCCATATGGACAAACTTGTCAAAGCCTTCAAAGAAAAAGCCTCCACCATTGCCCGATGGCATTTTTACACAGCATAGGATCACCACCACAACTGTCCACAGCATCGCCCATGTCTGATACTTTAACTGTCCAACAAAGCTCATCTATTATGCGCCTACCAGAGTTTTATAAGCATCTGCAGTTAACAGGCCATCTGCCTGGACAGCATCGGAAAGAGAAATTTTCACCATCCATCCCTGACCATAAGGATCCGTATTTACCAGCTCCGGATTGTCATTTAAAGCGGCATTTACTTCTAATACTGTACCTGTTACCGGCATAAACAAATCTGACACGGTCTTAACTGCTTCAACAGTACCAAATACCTCGTCCTTGCTCACCTCATCACCTGCGGTATTGATGTCTATATATACAATATCACCTAACTCACGCTGAGCAAAAT
>CBFGNP010000592.1:0-3473 GCA_965650095.1 uncultured Pedobacter sp.
TCATTAATTAAAGGCAATGCCTTTTGCGTAAGAAAAAATACACCTTTGTAATGAATGTTTAATGCCGCATCAAACTGCTCCTCTGTAGTTTCTGCAAAGGAGGCATATAGCGCAGTTCCTGCATTGTTTACCAGGAAGTCGAAATGCTGGGTATCAAAAGTCGTTTTTAAGGTTTTCTGGATTTGTGCAATGAAGGTGTCAAAAGTCCCGATCTCGCCCGCACTAAATTGAAGTGCTGCCGCTTTCTGACCCATCTGCTCAATTTCTGCAACCACCTGCAGGGCCTCCTCATGTTTACTGTTATAGGTCAGGATCACATCGATCCCTTTTTTTGCAAGGCTTAATGCCATGTTTTTGCCTAATCCCCGGCTACCGCCGGTTACCAATGCTATTTTTGTGTGATTTGTCATTGTAATTTTCTTTTAAATCATTAACAAGACAAATATCGGCAGTATTGTGTTCGGCAGATTTGCAAGTATCAATCCAATGTTTGTAAAATTCAAATCATCGCCGGAACAAAACCCATAACATAACCTTAAGATCTGAAGGCAACAGGTGTAATTGCGGTTTGTTTCCGGAAGAAGTTTGAAAAATGGGCGACCTCTTCAAAGCCAAGGCAGTAGGCAATTTCTGAAATGTTCCAGTCGGTCTGTTTCAAAAGGATCTTAGCTTCCTGCAACACCCTGCTGCCAATGATGGCTGTAGTGGTTTTTCCTGTATGCTCTTTTAGCATTTTATTGAGGTGGTTTACATGAACAGCAAGTCTTTCGGCATAGTCCTTTGCCCTGCGCAGACCGATCTTCTGGTAGGGCGATTCTATCGGGAACTGTCGCTCCAGGAGTTCAATAAACAACGACGAAACTCTTGCGGATGCCGTATGTGAAGGATACAATGCTGTGGCTGGCTGAAGTTTTTGTCCATAATGAATCAATTCCAACACATAGTTGCGGAGCAGGTCATATTTGTATACATAATCGGCGGACAGCTCTTTATGCATTTTCTTAAAAATGAAGGCAATGTCTTCTGCCTCTGCCGCTGAGAGCTGGAAAACGGGATAGCCGCCCGGCTGAAAGATAGGCAGTTGGTCTAATGCCACACCACTTTTATTGTTGATCAGAAAATCATCGGTAAAAATGCAAAAGTCACCGTGCTGATCATCGTCCTGGGGTAGCCAGTTGTATGGAATTTTTGGCGTAGCAAACAGCAGGCAATTCTTCTCAATATTGATCACCTTGTCTGCATATTCGGCTTTGTTACGTCCACTGATCATACTGATCTTATAATAGGCCCTTCTGTTATAAGGCATTACAAGCTTGTTGTTGTTTCTTGCGATCAACTCGTCCAGCTTAAATACATTGAAATGGCCTATTTCTTTATTGATGCCTTCCGGCAGAAATGAGGCTGTTTCCTTATAAAAATCTTCGAGTGAGGTGATTGCCATGGCCTGATCAGATTTGCAAAATTCAAATTTAGCTTTTTTTGCCTTAATTTTCCAGGTCTATAAACGAATAAGGTATCAAGTTTGGTTGGGTGCGGCAATGACTTACAGCAGCGGCGACAAAAGCCGGGCAGCCTTTTCCAATAATCGCTTATACAAGGGGCGTGAAGCCCATAACTCGGGACTGATTTTTAACGCCTCTTTCAGATCTTCGTAAAAAACAGCACTGAGTTCGTTTGCAATCCCTGTATCATATACAATGGCATTTACCTCAAAATTAAGATCAAAGCTTCTGAAATCCATATTTGCGGTACCCACAATGGCAATCTTCCGGTCTGCCACCATAGTTTTTGCATGCATAAATCCCTTTTGGTAGCGATAAATTTCTATTCCCGCGCTAAGCAGATCATTGTAATATGACCTGGCCGCGGCATTTACAAGTAAGGAGTCGGACTTTCCCGGAACCAGCAGTTTGACTTTAATGCCACTCAATGCAGCAATGGTCAATGCATCCAGTAGGCTTTCGCCTGGAATGAAATAGGGGCTGCTGATCAGAATTTCTTCCGTCGCCAGGTTAATGGCCTGCAGTATGGAAAATAAAATAGTTGGCGATTCAGAATCGGGTCCACTTGCGGCGATCTGAACGATCTTGTTATCGGCCCCTTGTCGCTGGTCGACCGGAAAAAAGCAGGTATCCGGCTGCAAATCTTCCTCGGCGCAGAAGTTCCAGTCGCACAAAAACAGGTACTGCAGGTATTGCGCACCAGGCCCGTCAATACGTAAATGCGTATCGCGCCAGTAAAGCTGTTCCGGATACTGCGCGTAGTTGATATACCTGTCGCTTACATTAATGCCCCCAACAAAAGCAGTTACACCGTCGATGACAATGATTTTCCGATGGTTACGGTAATTCAGCCTGTTGGCAAAGAGCATAAAGTGTACTTTTAAGAAAGGAAAGACCTTCACACCATTCTCGATCAACAAGGGTATCAGTTTCTTGCGGATACCCCGGCTTCCAAAATCGTCATATATAAAACGTACGGTTACTCCTTCCTTTGCCTTTTCGATGAGCGCGCTGGCAATGGCCCTGCCGATTTCGTCATCCTCATAAATATAATATTCAATATGGATATGATGTTTTGCATTTTTAATGGCATTGAGCACTTCTGGAAACTTATTTTCTCCGTTAATGAGTAGCTTGACCGAATTTTTAGCGGTTAAGGGACTCATGGAGTCTTTTAATACCATAAATGCCAGCTCTTTGTTGCTGATCACTTCCCGATTATTTTCCCTATAGGTCTGTTCGGAATAACTGAGTATTCGTTGTCTGAATTTAGCCGCGAGGTCATCATTTTGATATAGCTTTTTGCTATACATTTTTCGATGCCGGTAATTGATGCCGAAAAAGAAATAAAAGATCATCCCGATAAAAGGAACAAAGGTAGCAAACAATAGGTAAGCCAGGGTTTTCGTGGTGCTTCTCGTGTCGTAAATGACACGCAGGCAAACGAAAATCAAGATAAGGACATAGGCGATCTCGCCAATCAGCAACCAGTTCATAGACCTATTTTAAACCAGCCATTTTTCACAATCCAGCAGGAAACGTGGATCTGCATCAGCTCCTATCCCGGGCGTATCCGGAACGCTAAGGAAATAACCATTGTAAGTCAATCCACCAACAACCGGATCTGCGAGGTGTCCCAGTAAGGCTGTATCGAGGTCAAAGAATACGACATTCGGACTGGCTAAAGCAAAATGCAGGTTTGCACTAAGGGCTATCCGGCTTTCGAGCATGCTGCCAATCATACATTTTGTACCTGTTTGTAAGGCAATTTCATGAATTTTCTGCGCTTCTAAAATGCCGCCTGATTTGGCGAACTTAATGTTCAGGTATTCGCAAGCCTTACTATTGATCAGTTTTCTGGCATCGTGGTGATTGTAGCAGCTTTCATCGGCCATAATTTTTATCGGCGAATTTAAATTGAGTTCGGGAAGCTGGTCGTCAAACCAGGTGCGCATCGGCTGTTCACAGAAT
>CBFGNP010000593.1:0-3471 GCA_965650095.1 uncultured Pedobacter sp.
CGCGTTTATTGAACAAGACCCTCGAAACTTTACGCTGAACAATACGCAATGCCAAACCCTCTGCAATAGCAGATTTACCGACACCCGGTTCACCAATCAAAATAGGGTTATTTTTTTTACGGCGGGAAAGGATTTGAGACACACGCTCTATCTCTTTTTCGCGACCAACAATCGGATCCAGACGCCCTTCTTCAGCAGCTTTAGTCAAATCTCTTCCAAAATTATCCAGAACCGGGGTTTTGGACTTAATGTCTGAAACCTTTTTAGGGCTGCTAAAAGCTTCTTCTTCACGATAGTCATCATCACCACCGGTTGACGCACTATTCTGGGTCTCGTCCCTAAATCCGTTTTTGTTCACTTCAACCTCCTGTTTAAATATCTCGTAATTGATGTTAAACTGCAATAAAATCTGTGAAGCGATGTTATCGTCATCACGCAGGATAGAAAGCAGCAAGTGCTCTGTTCCTATTAAATCGCTTTTGAAGATCTTTGCCTCCAGGTAAGTAATTTTTAATACTTTCTCTGCTTGTTTGGTTAAGGGGATATTTCCCAGATTAACCGTAACACTAGATGTACCTCTGACTGAATCTTCTATTGACCGACGAAGTTTTGAAGTATCAACACCGAGTGATTTTAATATCTTGATAGCCATGCCATCGCCTTCGCGAATGAGGCCTAACAAAAGATGTTCCGCGCCTATGTAATCGTGGCCCAATCTCAGGGCTTCTTCCCTGCTAAAGGAGATCACATCTTTGACTTGTGGTGAAAATTTAGCTTCCATATATACCTTTCTAATTCGGGAATGCTCTAAACTATAAAATTTGTTTTATAAAATAGCACCCGTATTTTTTTTAATTTATCAACAATTACGCCATAGCGCTGGAAAGAGCGGTCCAACCTGCCATTATTTCAGAAAACTTACGGTGTTTTGACCGTAGCTACACCAGGCGTTTAAAACAGCAGCAGGTTGAATAGACCTTCCAATCCCAATACCAAGAGTTTATGGTATCAAAAAATCAGATTTGTCTTCAAAGTGTAATCTAACATTGGTTTTTATCCTCCTGTCAAAAAAGGTTGTAAACGTCTTTCCCCCTAGCAAAATGGCAGATACTGCATTTAATAAAACAAACGTCAGGGAGCACAATTTAGTTTATAGTGAGAGTAATATCTTCGTTATAGAGATATGCCTCTCTATGTTCAGCAGGCCACAGATCTAGTTTGTTAACTAATTCATCAATTCTATGCCACCAGAAACACCTTTTTTAAGTAAACCATGTATTTTTATGCCTGCTAAGGTGAGCCACTTTGCCTAATGAGTTCCATATTCTTTAGTATTCTTTTCACTCCTTAAGCTATTGAATGGAATATCAGAACACCACTTTTTTACTGGCTTACCTTTATTATCTTTGCTGTAAATAAAGGGTTCAGAAGATGGAGTTGACATAGTTTTCTTTTAGTTAATAAAAGCATGTCGCCGTTTTGTTCCCATTTTAACGAAAAGCACGCTAAAGATACGAAATAACGATTATGGACGAAAAGATCATATTTTCAATGGCTGGGGTAAATAAGATTTACCCACCACAAAAACAAGTTTTAAAGAACATCTACCTTTCCTTTTTTTATGGAGCCAAAATCGGTGTAATCGGTTTAAACGGGTCTGGTAAATCCTCTCTTTTAAAAATTATAGCTGGCCTTGATAAATCCTTCCAGGGCGAAGTTGTATTTTCCCCAGGATATTCAGTCGGCTACCTGGCGCAGGAGCCAATTCTTGATGAGACGAAGACCGTCAGAGAAGTGGTAGAAGAAGGCGTAGCAGAAATTACCGCTATACTTAAAGAATACGAAGAAGTGAACGAAGCATTCGGATTAGAGGAAAATTATTCCGATGCGGATAAGATGGATAAATTAATGGCCCGTCAGGGTGAGTTACAGGATAAGATCGATGCAGTTAATGCCTGGGAACTAGACGCTAAACTGGAAAGGGCGATGGATGCCCTGCGCTGTCCCGATCCCGAAACTAAAATTGCTGTATTATCGGGAGGAGAACGCCGCCGCGTGGCGATGTGCCGATTGTTGTTGCAGGAACCGGATGTATTGCTGTTAGACGAGCCTACCAACCACCTTGACGCTGAAAGCATAGACTGGCTGGAACAATTCCTTCAAAACTATAAGGGAACGGTCATCGCGGTAACCCACGACAGGTACTTCCTGGACAATGTTGCCGGATGGATACTGGAACTTGACCGTGGCGAAGGCATTCCGTGGAAGGGCAATTACTCTTCCTGGTTAGACCAAAAGGCCAAACGCCTGGCACAGGAAGAAAAAACGGAAAGCAAACGTCAGAAAACGCTTGAACGCGAGCTGGAATGGGTACGTATGGCACCCAAAGCGCGCCATGCCAAATCCAAAGCGCGTTTATCTAACTACGATAAACTGGCATCAGAAGATTCGAAAGAAAGGGAAGATAAACTGGAGCTCTTTATTCCTGCCGGACCAAGATTGGGTAACGTAGTCATTGAGGCCAACAACGTAACAAAGGCATACGGCGATAAGCTGCTGTTCGAAAACCTGAGTTTCTCTTTGCCTCCTGCCGGTATTGTTGGAATTATTGGTCCAAATGGTGCAGGTAAAACCACCCTTTTCCGCTTAATTACCGGACAGGAATCTGCCGACACAGGAACTTTCCGTGTTGGAGACACTGTTGCCTTGGGTTATGTGGACCAAATGCACAATGATCTTGATCCGGATAAAACTGTTTATGAAAACATTACGGACGGCCTTGACAATATCCAGCTTGGTAATAAGGCGGTGAATGGCAGGGCTTATGTTTCAAAATTTAACTTCAATGGCGGTGATCAGCAGAAAAAGGTCGGGATACTGTCAGGTGGTGAACGCAACCGGGTACACCTTGCTATTACGTTGAAAAAAGGGGCCAATGTATTGTTGTTGGATGAGCCGACCAACGATATTGATGTGAACACGCTTAGGGCATTGGAAGAAGCTCTGGAAAACTTTGGAGGCTGCGCAGTCATCATCAGCCACGATCGCTGGTTCTTAGACCGGATCTGTACACATATCCTTGCTTTTGAGGGAGAATCGCAGGTTTACTTCTTTGAAGGGAATTACAGTGATTACGAAGAGAACCGCAAGAAAAGATTAGGCGATGTAACGCCGCACAGGATTAAATATAAAAAGCTGGTTTAATTGCTGATTTAACTGGCGATAGAAGGGTCGCACAACTAAGGTTGTGCGACCCTTCTCATGTTAACACGGATCTCTGTACTTGCTTGTGTGGTGGCTGACCGATGTTTATTTTACCTGCTGAAATACTTTTTCTAAAAGCGCCTTTGTCTTCCTGATCCCTTCGTCTTCAGACAGTCCTTTGCCTTCATATTCAATCCCCACTATGCCGCTCCATTTTGCTGCTTTGATAATTTTGAACATGCGGATATAATCTATCTCGGTTTCGGT
>CBFGNP010000594.1:0-3469 GCA_965650095.1 uncultured Pedobacter sp.
CGAGACCCACCCCTATGATGATCAAGCCACCAGATATCCTGCTCGAATTATTATTACTTTTATTATTCCTAATCTTTTCCATTTTATTAACAATTCTTGTAAGGGCAAAACGGTTGGCCACATCAGCAAAACAACCATTTACTTCCTCAAAATTAGCAGGCCAGGCTCTATTTCCAAATGGGAATGATATATACACTTGCTTGTGACCGGTAAAGCACCTGATTTTACCGGTGAAAACTACTATGCAGCGAAACGGTAAGATGAGTCCGAAACAAAAACACCCGGATAGTTACCTTTACAATAACCAATCCGGGTGTATAAAAATATTTTAAGCTATTTTGTTTTCAGCAGGTCCCTGATCTCTGTCAGCAGCATTTCTTCTTTGGTAGGAGCTGCAGGTGCGGATGGTGCTGCTTCCTGTTCACGTTTCATTGCATTGATCCCTTTAACCAGCATAAATACCGCCAGTGCCAGTAACAGGAAATTGATGGCTACGGTTATAAAATTACCATAGGCAAAAACCACCGCTCCAGGTACTTTCTTTGCGTCAACAAGTGCCATGCCGGTTTCAACATTGCCTTTCAATACCACGTACATATTGCTGAAGTCGACAGATCCGATTACTGCTGATATCAGTGGCATGATCAGATCATTGACCACACTGTCTATAATTTTACTAAATGCACCTCCGATGATCACACCAACGGCCAGGTCCATTACGCTGCCTTTGACAGCGAATTCTTTAAACTCTTTTACAAATCCCATAGGTCCTTAATTTATTTATAATAAAATTAGCAACTTTATTATCAAATCAAAGCATAGCCAGCCAATATAACCCGGTGAAATGCACCGACATGGATTCATACACCCTGAGATGTCATCAGAATGGAAATTGAGAATAAATATAAGGAATTACTTTTATCTGTGCGAAATGTGTATTTTTGGGACAGGTATACAAATTACCGTTTCATCATTTTATGCTAAAACAACATCTACAACAAAAATTACTTCAAAAATTATCGCCGCAGCAAATTCAATTTATAAAACTGCTGCAGGTACCAACAGTTGCATTAGATACACGCATAAAAGAAGAACTGGAAGAAAACCCTGCACTTGAAGATCCAAGTTTAATGATAGCTGAGGATCCCAAGGGAGAATATGATGATCTGAACGATACACCGGATGATTTTGATTCCAGTGCAAACGAGGAAAGTACCGATGAATTTAATGTAGATGATTATCTGCAGGACGATGATGTAAATGATTACAGTACTTCCTACAACAATAATGATGATGATGAAGAGAAAAAGGAAACGCCTATAGCTATAGAAAGCACCTTTTTTGAAAGCCTGCAGGAACAGTTGGACCTGGTTCCCCTCTCCGATCAGGACTTTGTCATCGGAAAGCAAATTATAGGCAGCCTGGATGATGATGGTTATTTAAGAAGACCAGTAACCTCTATGATCGATGACCTGGCCTTCTCTCAGAATGTGATGGTCGAAGAAGAAGATGTACTGGAAATGCTTAAGGTGATCCAGGATTTTGATCCCCCCGGTATTGCGGCCAGAGATCTGCAGGAATGCCTTACCTTACAGTTAAAACGAAAAGATCCTAATAATCCGATCATTCAAAAAGCCATTCTTATTGTTGAAAATCATTTGGATGAATTTACCCGGAAACATTACGACAAGCTGGAAAAATCTTTAAACCTGAACAGTGAAGACCTGAAAGAGATCATTGCAGAAATACTCAGGTTGAACCCTAAACCTGGAGACTCTAACCAGGTAACCACGAAACAGTTACAGATCATCCCTGATTTTCACGTATCTAATAACGACGGGGTATTGATCCTTACGTTAAACTCAAAGAATGCGCCCGAGCTAAGGGTAAGCAGGTCGTATATTGACATGTTTGATCATTATGATAAGGCAGCCCAAAAAGACAAAAAGTTAAAAGAAGCTGTACAATTTGTAAAACAAAAACTGGACTCTGCAAAGTGGTTCATCGATGCCATTAAACAAAGACAACAAACTTTGCTTAAAACAATGAATGCCATTATGCAATATCAATATGAATACCTGCTTACAGGAGATGAGCGTAAAATGCGCCCCATGATCCTGAAGGATATTGCCGATAAGATCGATATGGACATTTCCACAGTTTCCCGGGTAGCAAACTCCAAATATGTACAAACTGAATTCGGCACATTTCTGTTAAAATCATTTTTCTCTGAAGCAATCCAGACAGAAAGTGGTGAAGAGGTTTCTAATAAAGAGGTTAAAAAAATTCTTGAGGATTGTATTGGTAATGAAGATAAGCGTAAACCGCTGGCCGACGAGAAACTTACAGAGATCCTGAAGGAAAGAGGATATAACATTGCACGAAGAACAGTAGCAAAATACAGGGAGCAAATGAATATCCCTGTGGCGAGGTTAAGAAAAGAACTCTAGATTTCTTTACCACATCCTTGTGGTACTAAATACTTCATAAACATTGTTAAGCTGTAAGCCCAATACGATTTCATGACTGCCGTTACTTACCTGATTTAAGCCTGAAGTCGTAAAATCATACGCATAGGTAAGGTTCAGCAGCTTACTCATATTAATTCCCGCCATGGCAGAAAAGGAATCCCCTCTTCGGTAACTTCCCCCTACCCAGAACCTGTCTTTAAATGCCATTTTTAAATTTACATCCACAGAAACAGGGACCGGACTCGCCTGTTTTACCATGATGGAGGGTGTCGCCGAAATGACGTCATCAACATAAAGTCTATAGCCCGCAGTAATAAAAAAATGAGGCACTTCTTTACCGGCATTATAGGTAGGGTCGCTGGTAAAGGATAATTTCTGCTGCAGAACCTGCTGCACAGATGCTCCTGCAAACATGCGGCCGCTATATAGCCATACCCCTAATCCCAGATCGGGTTTAAGCTGGGTGGCTATGCCGTTTGAAACAGATGGATCAGTCCGGCTTTGGTCTTCAAACCTCAGCGCGTTTATGTCCAGTCCTATTCTGCTTATTCCCGCTGCCACACCGACCGAGAGGTTAAAGGTATTGTTGAGTTGAAGGTGATAAGCATAGGTTAAATTGGCATCCAACCTGGAAAGCGGACCAACTTCATCATACACAGCGGTAACCCCCATGCCATGATGGGCCGGAGAAGAGGTATAATTCTGCATGTAATTCCTGCTCATGGGATCGTCGCCTTTATCAGGTAAAGAAAGTGCGTTCCTCCACAGGTAGTCGCTGCCCAGATTCCAGTGCGCGGTAATAAATGAGGTTTGAGGAGCATTGTCAATACCGGCCCATTGTTTTCTGAATCCAACTTTTACATCGGCATAATTCTCTATGCCGCTGATGGCAGGATTTAAAAGGTAGTTATTAAACACGTATTGCGTGTATTGCGGTTTTTGTTGCGCAAAGCTACAAAAGCCCAATGCCAGCTGCAGGGCGATTAAATATGCCGAAC
>CBFGNP010000595.1:0-3464 GCA_965650095.1 uncultured Pedobacter sp.
CTTAAAATCCTGTGACCTTAAAAGTCGTGCGGGTTCGATTCCCGCTCTGAGTACAGTAAAATTTAAAACCCCTTGTAAAGCATATTTACAAGGGGTTTTTGTTTTGGTAATAATTTATTTCAATGATAAATCTTACATTTCCCTGTTTATACTCTTTTGTATAAATAAGGCAAAGGGGGTATCTTTGTATTATATTTTAATGTTTCAAAAAATACCTGGACATGAAAGAAGCACAAGATCCCATCGAACAAGCCGTATTAAATGAATACAAATACGGATTTGTAACGGATATAGATACGGATGCAATTCCGAAAGGGCTTAACGAGGATGTTATCCGGATGATCTCTCAGAAAAAGAATGAACCGGAATGGCTGCTCGAATGGCGGCTTAAGGCCTATGCGCATTGGTTGCAGATGGAGGAACCCACCTGGCCAAATGTCAAATACCCGAAAATCAATTATCAGGACATCATTTACTACGCTGCTCCAAAGCCAAAGAAACAGCTGAACAGCCTGGATGAAGTAGATCCCGAGCTGTTAAGTACCTTCGAAAAGCTGGGAATCTCCTTGTCTGAACAGAAACGCCTGAGTGGTGTGGCGGTCGACGTGGTGATGGACAGTGTTTCTATTGCAACCTCTTTTAAACAGCAATTGTCAGAAATAGGGGTGATCTTTTGCTCGATTAGTGAAGCCATACAACAGCATCCCGAACTGGTAAAAAAGCACATGGGCTCCGTGGTACCTATGACCGACAATTATTTCGCTGCATTAAATTCTGCGGTATTCACGGATGGATCTTTCTGCTATATCCCCAAAGGTGTGCGCTGCCCGATGGAGCTGTCGACCTACTTCCGCATCAATGCAGAAAACAGCGGGCAGTTTGAAAGGACGCTGATCATCGCTGAGGATGAAAGCTATGTAAGCTACCTGGAAGGATGTACTGCGCCTATGCGGGATGAAAATCAGCTGCATGCCGCGGTTGTAGAACTGATTGCGATGGAAAAAGCAGAGATTAAGTATTCTACCGTGCAGAACTGGTATCCTGGGGATAAAGAAGGCCTGGGTGGTATTTATAATTTTGTAACTAAAAGAGGGATATGTAAGGGCGATCACTCCAAGATCTCCTGGACACAGGTAGAAACGGGCTCTGCCATCACCTGGAAATATCCAAGTGTCATCTTAAAAGGCGATCATACAATCGGCGAGTTTTATTCAGTCGCTTTTACCAATAACCATCAGCAGGCTGATACTGGTACAAAAATGATCCACCTGGGCAAAAATACCAGGAGCAGGATTGTAGCAAAAGGGATTTCGGCAGGATACAGTCAGAATAGTTATCGCGGATTGGTGCGGACAAGCAAGCAGGCACTGAACGCACGTAATTATTCGCAATGCGACTCCCTGCTGCTGGGCGACAAGTGCGGAGCACATACCTTCCCATATATAGAAGCAAAAAATAAAACAACCATAGTAGAGCATGAAGCCACTACCTCAAAGATCGGGGAAGATCAGCTGTTCTATTGCAGGCAAAGGGGCATTGATCCCGAAGCTGCAGTAGCACTGATCGTAAATGGATTTGCCAAAGAAGTCATGAACCAGCTACCTATGGAATTTGCTATAGAAGCACAAAAGCTGCTGGCCATCAGTATGGAAGGTAGCGTAGGCTAAGGCCGGTTAAATAGAAAATTAGATGCATATGTTGTCAATTAAGAATATACACGCAAACGTAGAAGGTAAAGAGATCTTAAAAGGGATTGACCTGGAAATAAAAGCGGGAGAAGTACACGCCATTATGGGTCCAAATGGTTCGGGTAAAAGTACCCTCGCCTCCGTTTTGGCAGGTAGGGAAGAATATGAAGTCACCGCCGGTGAGGTAAGCTTTTTAAATAATGATCTGCTCACACTGCCTCCGGAAGACCGGGCCCGGGAAGGGCTTTTTCTTGCCTTCCAATACCCGGTTGAAATACCTGGGGTAAGCACCACCAATTTCATCAAAGCAGCGGTGAATGAAAAGCGTAAATACCATGATCTGGAACCGCTCGATTCGGTTGCTTTTTTAAAGATCATGAAAGAGAAAATGAAGCTGGTGGAAATTGACCAGTCGCTCTTAAGCCGCTCCATCAATGAGGGCTTTTCAGGAGGAGAAAAGAAGCGGAACGAGATCTTCCAGATGGCCATGCTTGAACCTAAATTGGCCATATTGGATGAAACTGATTCCGGTCTGGATATCGATGCGCTCCGCATCGTGGCAAAAGGCATTAACAAACTGCGTAACCCCGACAGTGCTGTATTGGTCATTACCCATTATCAGCGCTTGCTGGATTATATACAGCCTGATTTTGTACATGTTTTATACAATGGCCGGATTGTAAGGTCGGGCACAAAGGAACTGGCACTGGAACTGGAAGAAAAAGGCTACGATTTTATTACGGAGGATGTGATTTAACTGCAGAATAGCAGATTTTAAAGCAAGACACAATGATTGATCTAACTTATTTTAAAGCACAATTTGAGCAGCTGCAGCAGGAAGACCCTGATGAGCATATGAGCGCGGTCAGAAAGGAAAGCTTTGACAAATTTAACAAAGCCGGCTTGCCTACATACCGTACCGAAGAGTGGAAATATACCGCGATCAGCAGCTTGTTTAACCAAAGCTATGGGCATAGCGGTCATACCCTTACCGCTGCTGATGTAGATCCGCTGCGGATGCCTGGTCATCATAAAGCCAATGAACTCGTATTTGTGAATGGCCGTTTTGATGCTGCGCTTTCTACTGTCCGTTCTCCTGATGCCGAAATGACTGTTTTAGGCTTAAAAGAAGCTGCAAATGGTCGCTACAAAGATCTGGTGGACAAATACCTGAACAGCAGCAGCGTCTATATCAAAGATGGGATCCATGCACTGAACGGCGCCTTTATCGAAGAGGGAGCTTTCATTCATATCCATAAAAATAAGATACCAGAACACCCGCTATATGTATACCATCTGTTAGACAGCAGGGTACAGCCCACCCTGGCACAGCCGCGAAGTTTAATCTATGTCGACGAAAACAGCAGCCTGCAGTTAACAGAAACGCATGCCACACTGGGTAGTTCAGATAGTTTTAGCAATGCCGTTATGGAAATAGTGGTCGAACAAAATGCTTTTGTAGAATATTATAAGATCCAGAATGACGGGGCTAATGCCAGCCAGGTGAGCACTACGCACATTACACAAGTGGGGAAAAGCTATGTGCATACCGTAACCGTAACCTTAAATGGCGGCATGGTACGCAACAACATGAACCTGATACTGGATGCGGCAGGGAATGAGACACACCTGTATGGCCTTTATCTGTTAAAAGGCAAGACCCATGCAGACAACCACACGCTGATCGACAACAGGCAGCCCAATTGTTTTAGCAATCAATTGTATAAAGGCATTGCCGATGATTCTTTAACAGCTGTATTTAATGGAAGGATTATG
>CBFGNP010000596.1:0-3464 GCA_965650095.1 uncultured Pedobacter sp.
ACCTAACCCTAACAGAAAGTAAAAAAAGACTGGAGGACGGCGTATTTGTAAAGCATAAGATCTTTTTATACAAGGAAGATTTTGAGAAGTTTACGGAAGGGCTAAACGAGACTGTTGAATACATCAAGAACCACCAGGATGTTGTAGAGAAACGTTATGAATACTCGGAAAATCACGAGGGCGTGGTAAAGAACCTGAACGACGATTTTTCATTTTAAGATATCAAGTATAATTAAAAAGGCCCTGCTGATCGATCAATCAGCAGGGCCTTTTTTAATGGCTCTTATTGCAAAAATTCAATTAGTTCATAAAGCTTCCGTCTCCACGGCGCATGATGCCTCGTCCTCCACGGCCCTTAGCTCCTGTCCATTTTTGCAGCCGCATACTTAAACGAAGCATAAAATAGCGGCTAAGTGCATTTGACTTGGTATCCGTATATCCACCATCCTCACTTACGTCACGGTTTATAAAATTGTTCTGATTGAGGATGTCAAATGCCTGAAAGGTAATCCTGCCCCTGCGGTTAAATAACTCTTTTTCGAGGTAAGCATTTACCACAAATGGGTTGCTGGTTACATTTGCGTTAATACCGCTTACGTAGTTCTTACTTGCACTGTAACCTAGCAGCCAGCTGTTCAGAAAATAAACTCTTCCATCAACATTGAATGCCAGCGTATTGGTTTTGGTATCTATAAACTTGGGCATACTGTTATCAGATTTAGTATAATTATAGGATACGTAGGGATTAATTTCAAACCATTCATTTGGATTTATCCTTGGACCAAAACGCTCAATAAGTGTAACCAATGTATTTATATTCTGCTGGGAATCGTACATGGATAAACGGTGATCATAACTGGCTGATCCGCTTAGTGCCAGGTTATATTTGCGGTCGCTTAATTGTTTGTTCACAGAATAATTCCCACTAATCTTGTATACACCGTTCCTATTCAGAAACCTTGTTTCATTGATAAAAACAGGTTTCTGACCGGGTTCAACCACAATGCTCTGGTCTATAATCTGCACGTTATTCCTGACTACCGAATTGTCAGTTAAGGATGCGTTCAGATTGACGGAGTAATTGAGTTTGGAATTGGCAATATAGTTATCATAAGCTGCTCTTACGCTGTGCTGAAATGTTGCACGAAGGTTGGGATTACCTACAATTGGATTCTGAGGGTTAGTTACATCTCTTACCGGCTGGATCTGATCAAATGTAGGCTCTATAGCATTACCCGAGTAATTAACTGATATTCTATGCTGTCTTGACCATAAGTACTCAAACCGGGCGATAGGGATCATGTTAAAGCTACTTCTGCTGGTCGTAGTGCCCAAGCTCACTTTTGTCCCTGAAAGCAGAGAGGGCACAGCTGTGATCCCGAGTGAGAAACGAATTTTAGACGCGCTGCTTAATCCATACCTGTAGTTTAAGGCGATACGGCCTTGTGTAAATGAATAGTCATAGATGTTGCTCAGTGAGTCTATAATTTGCGAAAGTCCCCCATTGATGACATTTCTGGTAGTTGCACTGTTGTCATAGCCGTTGTAGTTTACCTGGGCATTTAACTCTATTTGTGTATTGGTGGTTAGCGGTTCCACATAGGTCAGGCTTCCACGATAGTTGGCCTGTAGGTTTTTACGGGCAATAATCCTGTTGACTGTAGAGTCTTTTACCTCACTTTCCGTTTCGTTAAGAAAATACAGGATTTTTGTATCCTGTTCCCGTTCCTGGTCCTGATCATTGCTATTTAAATCGGCTTGAAAAGAAAGGTTTCTTCTCGGCTTTTCGAATATATGCTGATAAAAAACAGAGCCCCCAATTTGGGGCCTGGTATTCGTACTGCGGTTCACCCCATTCCGGTTCTGGTGAAGAAACCCGGTTTGTCGAATATCAGATGCCGATGTGCTGCTGATGGAACTGTATCTGAAAGTTGGTATAAATCTCAGGAAATTATTACTATCCAGGTCAATCTCTATCTCAGCCCTAAAATTATGACTCTTATTGATGTCATCGCTTTTTATCAAACTTAACGCATTGGTCTCATAACTGGTACTCTCCCCAGTGACCGTATCCCTCACAATCGTTGGAGTCACAGAATAACTATCATTTATGGAGTTGGTATTGGTAGTCCTGTAATCGTAATTAAGGTTATATTCTATTTTTTTACCCACCTTATCACGTATGCTGAAGGAGCCGTTTCCGCTGGTCGTTGTACCCCCGCTTGCACTGCTGTTTGCATTCTGGTTGTTATTGTTCTGTCCCCCCTGGTTCCGTCCGCCGCCACCATTGTTATCTCCCCCTGCCACACCGTTCACGGTATTATTGTACCTTCCATTTACGCCGATGGTTTGATTCCCGTTTACCCGGGTACCAAACAGCCCTGCTTCATAACGCTCGTTATTTCCCGCACCTGCACTCATATTTGCCATATTCCCCACCGATTTGTCTGTTCGCGTGGTAATATTTAGTATCTTTTCAGGATCACCGTCCTTGATACCGGTACGGGCTGCCTGGTCTCCATAATCATCTACAATCTGGATTTTATCTACAATCTCGGCCGGCAGATTTTTAATGGCATTGGCTATATCGCCACCAAGATATTCCTTTCCGTTTAATTTGGCTTTGGCTACATTCTGGCCCTGATGTATTAGTGTTCCATCATTCCCCACTTCCATACCCTCCATCTTTTTCAGGAGTTCATCTACTGTCGAATTGGCCCTCACGACATAATCACTGGCTTTATACTCGACGGTATCTGTTTTATAGGTAATAGAGGGCGTACCATTGATCACTACTGTATTCAGGGTATTGTTCTCTTCTTTCAGGACAATCGGATCCATTACAATCCTCGGGATCATATCGTTCTGTTTAAAACGCATCACCGGTGATTTGGCATACCCTATACTTTGCACAACGATCGTATAAGTTGCAGATTTGACATTTTTGAAAACAAAAATACCATCACTGTTGGTAGCTGTTTTTAAGGTATCTTTATCTGAAGTGAGACTAACTGTTGCGCCTATTACGCCTAAATCTGTACTATCTTTTACAATGCCGCTGATTTGCCTGGTAGGTAAAGGTGGAGCCTGGGCGGGTTTCTGACTTGGTTCCTGCTGGGCAGATGCTGTGGTAAAGCTGAATGTCGTTAATAAAATGACTAGCGGCAACTTCAAATTCTGTAGGTATCCCGACTTAAGAAATGTATTTAAATTCCTAGTCCTGGCCTGAATAAAATAGTTCATTTGTGCGTTTGTAAGGGTTGGGGTTTGTGTGTGTTTACACCGTTGAAATTATTTTTTTGCAAGGGTGTATTTTCCCCAGAAGTCTGTAGGGCTTAACATGGCCTGGAAGTCCATACCGCCACGGCTACCACCGAAGCCGCCGCCGCCACCTCCAAAATTACCGCCACCGCCGAAACCACCACGACCACCACGGCCGCCGCCACCAGCACCACCACCGCCAT
>CBFGNP010000597.1:0-3459 GCA_965650095.1 uncultured Pedobacter sp.
TGATCTTGTCCTTCTCATACAAGGCATCAAACCCTATTAAATGAGTAAGTAAAGATTTATAGAGCTGTTAACTAAAAATTTCATCAATGAGCTGTCATCAGAGGAAGCCATTGAGTTTCGTTCTTTAATGGCCAATAATCCGGTGTATGCCAAGCAATACGAATTGTTTAGCGCGTATTGGTCTCAAAAGGACCTTGATCACTCCAGAGATCAGGCGATGTTTAAAAAGATCAGCTCAAAGATTTCTAAACACGACACCGTCTTTAGCTCCACTAAATCTGCCGAGCCGATCGGGCTCCTCGTTTCCCAATATTCCATCTACTGGAAGGCTGCTGCAACAGTAGCAGCAGTTTTACTCCTGGTCAGCGCTTTCTTTTTCTATATCAATAAGCCCGAACAGGCAGGCGATCAAAGTAACTGGGTAGTGAAAACTACTTCGAGAGGAATTAAAAAGAAACTCGTACTGCCGGATGGTACGCATATAACCATGAATTCGGGCAGCAAATTGTCCTATCCGGTAAGCTTTAAAGGAGGTATGAGAGAGGTACAACTTAGCGGGGAAGCTTTTTTTGACGTGGCTGAAGATCACAAACATCCGTTCATTATTCATACGGGCAAGATGAATATCAAGGTATTGGGTACCGCCTTTAATGTAAAGTCCTACCCGGAAGATGAAGCCAGTGAAACGACGCTTTTGAGAGGTTCTATCGAAGTAACGCTGACTGACCGGCCTGCCGACCGGATCATTCTCAAACCTACTGAAAAGCTGGTCGTCAATTATGCTAAACCAGGTAGGAGACTAGATGAACGGTTTAGTTTGCCCGACAGCACCAATGCTCTTACTGAGATCACCTACTTTCAAACCATGGATACGACAATCATGGAAACATCCTGGCTGCAGGATAAACTGATATTTGCCGACCAAGATTTTAACAGCCTGGCCAGACAAATGGAAAGGAAGTACAATGTGGATATTGATTTTAAGCGGGAGGAGCTGAAACATTTAAGATTTAGCGGAATGTTTCAACAGGAAAGCCTGGAGGATGCTTTAAGGGCCTTACAGCTGCTGGAAAAATTTCAATACCAGCGTTCAGATCATAGAATTATACTTTACTAGAGAAGCACACATTAACCAGATAATAATTAACCAAAACACTGTATGATGAAAAAATACTACCCAGATTAAAAAAACGGGGATTACAAATAACCCCCGTAGATAAAGACGAGCTTAATCACACAGACTGCTTTTGCACGGAGTCTGCATTTAATTACCCTTTAACTAAGTAAAGTTATGAAAATTTTTAAACACCTGGCAGGTGTTGAAGGCTTTTATTGCCTTAAAAAACCACTGATAATTATGAAGCTGACCCTTGCATTGATACTGGTTTTCAATTTGCAAATCCTCGCGAATGGCTATGCTCAGACCAGGGTAAGCCTGAACATAAAGTCTGCGAATTTTAAAAAGGTGATCTCAGAAATTGAAAAGAAAACAAGCTATCATTTTATTTTTAGCGAACGCAAGATCCCGGTAAAGCAATATACAGATATCAACGTGGCAGATGAGGACGTTTTGACCCTTGTTGGCCGGCTTTTAGATGGCACTTTATTTACCTATCAAAAACTACCCAATAACTTGATTGCAATTGTGCCCAATGGCACCGTCATCAACAATGTAAAAATAACCGGAAAGGTGCTTGATGAAACTGGCCAGCCGCTGGTCGGTGCGAGTGTGAGAATAAAAGGATTACCAGGCGGCACCTCTACAGACAGCAACGGAGCTTTTAACCTAAGTGTGCCGGACAATGCCGTGTTGATCGTGTCTTTTATTGACTATATCACTCAGGAAGTCCCTGTCAACGGTCAAACTTCTATTGTTGTTAAATTACAGCCTTCGGAGAAAAGTCTGAATGAGGTGGTAGTCGTCGGCTATGGTACACAGAAAAAATCCGATGTGACGGGATCGATTACCTCGGTAGATGCAGACGCGATTGCCAAAGCGGCAACAACGGATGCAACCGGTGCACTTCAGGGAAGAATGCCCGGAGTGGTGGTGGTGAAAAATGTAGCGCGGCCAGGAGCAGGTTACAGCATCAACATTAGGGGGATACACTCGATAGGGGAAAGAACTGGATCAAATTCTCCGCTATTCGTAATTGATGGTATTCCGACAACCTCTGGGCTTAATGACTTGAATCCAACCGATATTGATAAAATTGACGTGCTGAAAGATGCTTCAGCTACAGCCATTTACGGATCCAGGGGTGCCAATGGCGTCGTGATCGTAACAACCAAAAGAGGGAAATCTGGGAAAACATCGATTTCCTATGACGCTTATGCAGGCGTAAAAGTGCCAACTAATCTTCCCGAGATGTTTAGCGGACCAGAGTATGTTCAACTCCGAACGGATATGTTTACCGCTCAGGGCAAGGACATCTCCAGAAATAATGTCAGTTTTTTTTCTCCTGCTCAATGGAAAAATATCGATGAAGGAAGGTATACAAACTGGATTGACCTGATTTTAAGAAACGCGCTGCAAATGAACCATAACGTAACGGCAAGCGGTGGGGATGACAAAACGCTTTTTGCAATAAGCGCAGGGATGCTGCAGGAAGATGGAAATATCGAAGGCCAGGATTTTAACAGATACAGCATAAGAGGAAACGTTGACAGAAAGATCAGTGACAAATGGAAAGCAGGGTTGAATTTATACTTGTCTCAAAACATTGCAAATGAGGGAAGTTTTGAAGCACTAAGGTCTGCATACCGTTTGCCACAGGCAGTTTATCCCTATGATGAGACTGGGGTACCTGTTTTTAAAGTTTATGGAGGAAATTCGGTAACCAACCCGTTGTTTGAGGCAGAAAATGAGATCCGCAGGAAGCGCAATTTCAGGGCTTTTGGTAACATCTACGTACAAGTAGAGCCGATTAAAGACTTATTCATCAAATCAACTATTTCACCAAGCTACGTAGGTATCCGGCAAGGTGAATACTATGGTTCTCAAAGTAAAGACAGACAAGGATCACTTCCGATCCGTGCAGTAAATGCATCTAATGAGCAGTTTATCTGGGTGTTAGACAATCAGGCCTCTTACGAGAAACTAATGGGCAAACATAAACTTGCAGCAACGATTGTTCAAAGTATGCAAAAAGACCGCTATGAGAGCAGTACCCTCGAGGCGGAAGGGATGCCTTATAAATCTTTATGGTATAATATGGCAACTGGCTCTACTGTTAGAAATTACGGTTCTTCTTTTATTAAATCCACGCTTATATCTGGCATGGGACGGGTTAATTATAGCTTTGACGACAGGTACCTGGTTACCGCAACCGGCCGCTGGGACGGATCCTCACGTTTGGCAGCAGGTAATCAGTGGGGTTTTTTCCCTTCAGCCTCTGTTGCCTGGCGGATTACACTGGAGGATTTTATGAAAGATCTGACTGCATTTTATAACCTGAA